>CALHTV010000226.1 GCA_938039765.1 uncultured Dictyoglomus sp.
AGATGGTGATGCCAGGGGACAATTTAGAGATGGAGATAAAGTTAATCAAGCCGGTGGCATTAGAAGAAGGGTTAAGGTTTGCTATTAGAGAAGGTGGAAGAACAGTTGGTGCAGGTGTCGTAACTAAAATTATTGAATAATAAGAGAGAGGTGTTATAATAAACTATGAGGACTGTTATAACATTGGCTTGTACAGAGTGTAAAGAGAGGAATTATACTACAGAAAAAAACAAAAAGAACGATCCTGATAGATTAGAATTAAGAAAATATTGTCCAAGGTGTAGAAAACATACTCTTCATAGAGAGGCAAGGTAGGCCCGTAGCTCTAATAGGGAGAGCACCGGACTCCAAATCCGGGGGTTGCAGGTTCGAGCCCTGCCGGGCCTGCCAAAAATTTTTGTTTTATAGAAGCTATAATATAGGAGAGGAATTATTATGGTTAAGAAATTAGATGTTGTGAATAAGGCTAAATATTTTTGGGCCGAAGAAAAGTTAGAGTTAAAAAAGATTTTGTGGCCGGATAGAAAAAAAGTCTTACAATTGTCTCTAGCTCTAGGAATTACATTAATTTTATTAATGTTGATTATTTCTTTATATGATTTTATTTTTAATTTTCTGAGTATATTAATACTAGGAAGCTTTAGTAGTTAGTTTAGCATATGGAGGTAAAATCTGTGGCTGAGCCTAGATGGTTTGTAGTGCATACCTTAGCAGGACATGAGCATAAAGTGAAGGCAATTTTGGAGAGACAAGTGAAACTTCTCCATTTAGAAGATAAGGTTTTTGAAATAGTTGTTCCAGAAGAGAAAGTTATGACTGTAAAAGGTGGTAAAAAAAGAATACAAGTTAAGAAAGTTTTTCCTGGATATTTGTTTATTAGGATGATAGAAGATGAGGATGTTATAAGATTGATTAGAAGTACTACTGGGGTAACTGGTTTTGTTGGAACACCTGGAAAGCCCAGTACTTTGAACCCTCAAGAGGAACATTGGATAAAGAGATTTTTAGAACAAAAGGAAATAAGACCAGAACTAAAAGTTAAGAAAGGAGATAGAGTTTACATTAAATCAGGGCCATTTATGGGATATGAGGGTTTTGTGGATGAAGTATATCCAGAAAAAGGTACAGTAAGGGTTTTACTCTCTATTTTTGGAAGAGAGACCCCAACAGAGATTGATCATACTCAAGTAGAAAAAACTGATTAAAAGGAGGGAATATAATTGCCTAAAAAGGTTGTCGGAAAGGTAAAGCTTCAATTGTCTGCAGGTAAAGCAACCCCTGCACCTCCGGTAGGACCAGCGTTGGGTCAATACGGAGTAAATATTATGGAATTTTGTAAGGCTTATAATGCTGCAACAGCAGGTCAAGAAGGAATGATAATTCCTGTTGAAATTACCATATATGAAGACAGAACTTTTACTTTTGTAACTAAGACTCCTCCTGCCTCTGATCTTTTGAAAAAAGCAGCTGGAATTGAAAAGGGTTCTGGAGAACCTAACAAAACAAAAGTTGGGAAAGTAAAGAGAAGTAAGATAAGAGAAATAGCTGAATTAAAGATGAAAGATCTAAATGCAAACGATATTGAAGCAGCTATGAGGATGATTGAAGGTACCGCAAGAAGCATGGGTATAGAAATAATTGAAGGCTAGTTTGAGAGTGGGAGAGGATTTTTCCCTCGTTAAAACCACTACTTTAAAAAGGAGGATAAGTTATGGCAAAAAGAGGAAAAAGATATTTGCAACTTTTATCTCTTATTGAAAAAGGTAAAATGTATTCTCCTAAAGAAGCCGTAAGCTTGGTTAAAAAGCTTGCTACTGCCAAATTTGATGAGACCATTAATTTGGCTGTAAGATTAGGTGTAGATCCAAGACATGCAGACCAACAAGTTAGAGGTACTGTAGTACTCCCTTATGGGACAGGGAAATCAAAGAGAGTTTTGGTTTTTGCTGAGGGAGAGAAAGCTCAGGAAGCGAGAGAAGCTGGAGCAGATTATGTTGGAGGAGAAGAACTGGTAAAACAGATAGAAGGTGGATGGCTTGATTTTGATGTCGCTATTGCTACTCCTGATATAATGGGAACCCTAAAAATACCATCTCGTCTTGGTAAGATTTTAGGCCCAAGAGGTTTAATGCCTAATCCTAAAACAGGTACTGTTACTAATGATATAGCTAAGGCTGTTAAAGAATATAAAGCAGGGAGAGTTGAGTTTAGGACAGATCGATACGGTATAGTCCATGTGCCAATTGGAAAAGCTTCTTTTTCTGAAGAGGCTTTGTATAAGAATTTGATGACAGTACTTGGAGTTTTATTGAGGTTAAAACCTGCAGCTGCTAAAGGTCAATATTTTAAAAGTATTAACATATCTCCTAGTATGGGACCAAGTATTTCTATAGACACCAAAAATATTTCTGAGCTTATAAGACAAGAGGAGGCTGCGTAGAGTAATATAAGAATTTTTAGTAAATACATATAATAGGGCCGTAGACCGTAGGTTTATAAATTCCTACGTAGGCCTTGGTGGTTTTTGAAAATATATTGTTTATTATAGGGGAAAGCCACGAGGCTTTCCCTTATTTTTGATAAAAACAAGAAAAGGAGGTGAAAGAGTTGCCTAAACCAGAAAAGATACAAAAGGTTGAAGAGCTATATGAAAAAATGTCAAAAGCTAATGCATTAATTTTTACAGATTTTAAAGGGCTGACAGTAGCAGATTTAACAGAGCTTAGAAGTAAAATAAGACCTTTACAAGCAGAATACAGAGTAGTAAAGAATACCTTAGCACTTAGGGCTATTCAAAAAGCCTATCCTGATAAAAATTTGGATGGCTTCTTTGTAGGACCTACAGCAATAACTTACTGCTATGATGATCCATTTGGTGTTTTAAAAGCTTTAGTTGATTACGCTAAAGATCATGAGTTATTAAAGTTTAAAGGTGGAATAATAGACGGAGAAATTTATTCTGCAGAAGAAATAAAAGAATTGGCCAAACTACCTCCAAAAGAAGTTATTCTTTCTCAAGTGATAGGTGGACTTGCTGCTCCTTTGACTTCTTTGGTTTGGAGTTTAAAATGGCCTGTCAACAAATTAGTTTGGACTTTAGATGCAATTGCTAAAGAAAAAGAAAAAATTTCAATAAATCAATAGGGAGGTAAAAGAGATATGAATAAAGAGGAGATCATTCAAGCTATTAAAGAGATGAAAGTTTTGGAGCTTGTTGAGTTGGTTAAAGCATTAGAAGAAGAGTTTGGTGTTAGTGCAGCTATGCCTGTAGCAGCTGTTGGGGCTCCTGTAGCTGGTGCTGCTGCAGCTGCTCCCGTAGAGGAGAAAACAACGTTTGATGTAATACTAAAAGATGCAGGAGCAAATAAAATAAAGGTGCTTAAAGTAGTTAGGGAAATAACTGGACTTGGCTTGAAAGAGGCAAAGGATTTGGTAGATTCTACACCTAAACCTGTAAAAGAAGGTGTTTCTAAACAAGAGGCTGAAGAAATTAAAGCAAAATTGGAAGCAGAAGGTGCTGTTGTAGAGATAAAATAAACATTTATAAAATATTCTGGGAGGAGAATTTATTCCTCTCCTCCCAGATTAAAACCATCGTGTAATGCTCTTGCTGCTTTTTCTACAAGATCTCTTCTTATTATGCATGTTATTTTAATTTCAGACGTTGTTATCATTTCTATGTTTATACCTTCTGAAGCAAGTATTCCAAACATTTTTGCGGCTATTCCTGGGGTACTTTGAATTCCCCAGCCAACTATCGACACTTTTCCTACATTATTATCAAAATTTACCTCTTTTGCTCCAATCTCTTTGGCAACTTTTTGAATTACTTCTATTGCAGAGTTTAGTTCTTTTTCTGGAACTGTAAATGACAGATCTGTTACTCCTTCTTTACTAACATTTTGAACTATATCATCAACGTTTATGGATTTTTCTCCTAATGGAGCAAAAATCTTATAAGCTATTCCTGGTTTGTCTGGAACACCTATAATGGTGATTTTAGCTATACTTTTATTATGAGCTACTCCTTTAACTTTTTGTTTAGATTCCACTTCTTTTACCTCCCCTATCAGAGTTCCTGAGTTCTCGTTAAAACTGGATCTAACAATCACGGGCACTTTATAAGTAGCAGCTAGATCCACAGAACGTAATTGCATTACTTGTGCTCCTTGTCCTGCCATCTCAAGCATTTCTTCATAAGAGATAAAATCTAATTTTTTAGCATTAGGAACAAGTCTTGGATCAGCTGTGAAAACTCCATCTACGTCTGTATAAATTTCGCAGATGTCAGCTTTTAATACTGCTGCTAGAGCAACAGCAGTCGCATCTGAGCCTCCTCTGCCTAAAGTGGTGACATCACCTTTTTCGGGTTCATAGCCTTGAAATCCTGCTACAATTACTACTTTTCCTTTTTCTAATTCTTCTTGAATTCTTTTAGGCTCAATTTTTTTTATATTTGCCTTTGTAAATACAGAATCAGTTATAATACCAGCTTGTTTTCCTGATAAAGCTATAGCGGGAATTCCTAAATTTTGTAAGGCCATAGCAGTGAGTGCTGCAGAGATTCTCTCACCTGAGGATAATAAAAAATCCATTTCTCTTGGATCAGGATTTGGATTTATTTTTTCTGCTAGTTCTATTAGTTCATCTGTTGTGTCTCCCATTGCAGATACTACTACAACTATTTTATGTCCTTCTCTGTAATATTTCGCAATTCTCTGAGCTACGTTTTTGATTCTTTCAATAGACCCTACAGATGTACCTCCATATTTTTGGACTATAAGACTCACTTTCTATTAGCCTCCTTTATTTTTTGATTAAGCACTCTAATATTTGAACTGCATTTAGAGCAGCTCCTTTTCTAATATTATCAGCTACTACCCACATGTTCAGGGCTTTAGGATTAAAGAGATCTTTTCGGATTCTTCCTACAAATACTTCGTCTTTTCCATCACAGTATATAGGCATAGGATAAACTTTGTTAGAGGGTTCGTCTAATATTTTTACTCCAGGAGCATTTGATAAGGTTTTAAAAACTTCTTCTAGAGAGAATTCTTTTTCAAATTCTGCATTTATTACTTCAGAGTGCCCTCTCAGTACAGGTACTCTTACACATGTAGGAGAAATCTTAATTGTGGGATCATGTAATATTTTGTGGGTTTCTCTTACCATTTTCATCTCTTCTCTTGAATAGTTTTCAAGTTCAAAACTATCGATGTGGGGTATTAAGTTAAAGGCTATAGGGTAAGGAAAGGCTGTTGATGTAAATTCTTTAGTTTGAACGAAATATTCTGTTTCTTTTAATAATCCATCTATAGCCTCTTTTCCTTTGCCAGAAACAGATTGGTAAGTTGCAACAAAAATTTTACTCAATTTCCATTTTTTATGGAGTGGATATAAAGCTACCAGCATTTGGATTGTAGAGCAATTAGGATTTGCTATTATGTTTTTATGGTTTTTTAGATCCTCTGAATTTATTTCAGGAATTACTAAGGGAACCTCTGGATCCATTCGAAAAGCATTGCTGTTGTCAATAATGATAGTTCCTTTTTTGGCTATTTCTGGAGCGAGTTCTAAACTTATCTCTTCTCCTATAGAGAAAAGAGCAAATTCAGCTTTTGATATTCCCTCTGTTGTAGCTTTTTCAACTTTTATTTTTTCGTTCCCAAACTCTACATAGGTACCTTCAGATCTTGCTGAGGCAAAGGCATAGATTTCTGATATAGGAATATTTCTCTCGTGAAGAATCTTTAGCATTTCTTGTCCTACAAGACCCGTTGCTCCCACTACCGCTATTCGATATCCCATTTAATTACCTCCTTTTTATAATTTCTTAATAATAGGTCCTTGATAATTAATTTTTAAAATAATAAATTCTCCATTTACTTTCTCTCTTAAATTATTTTTCAATTTATCCAAAGTTTCAAGAGCTTCCTCATAAGAAAAAAATAGAGATAGTAGAGAGGGTCCAGCCCCACTTAGAACTAATTTTTTGTTTAAATTTTT
>CALHTV010000227.1 GCA_938039765.1 uncultured Dictyoglomus sp.
TTGCTGTAGAGACTATGAGATCACTTCTCCTAAAATTATTTAAGTCCACGATTGCATCTTCTAAACCAGAGACATGAATAATATGAGTAGTTTCTTTGGGCATTATACCCATCATGTTTTTCATTCCATTAGAGATAATTGAAAGAGCATGAAATCTTAATCCTGGAACATTTATAAATACATCACATTCTTCTACTATGGTAGGAATAGGAACTGCTGTTTTTATTACTCTAGCATTAGGAAGAAGTTTTAAATTATATGGAGACTCATCAAAGCATATTACTTTTGCAAAATTAATTTGGTCCTGGGGATACCATTTGTATACTGTAGGCGTTCTTTCTCCTATATAAACTTCTTTTGCTCCTTGCTCTTTACAAAGTTGAGCAATAGCTAAAACTACATTGGGATCGGCTATAAAACCTTTTTCCTCTTTACTTATAAAAGCATTAGGTTTTATTAACACCACATCGCCTCTTTTTACAAATCTCTGTATTCCCCCAATTAAGTCAAGCGCTCTTCCAACTGAGTCATAAATATTACTATTCGTTCTTACTATTCCTACCTTACTCATCTTTTTTAAATCCTCCATTTTATAATATGCAAAACTTATGTATCATATTAAACTTCGCCATAAAGTATAGAATTTTATTTTAAACCTGTCAAACCATACAAAAAATAATCACTTTATTCTTGACAAAACCTTATATAAAGTGATAAATTGTAATGTCAATTGAATTATTTTTTTAAGTTTATAATTTTAGCTTTAAGTGAGGAGGTCATAAGGAATGTTTGCGGTAATAGAGACAGGTGGAAAACAATATAAGGTAAGTGTAGGAAGTGTTGTAAATGTGGAGAAGTTAAAAGCTAATGTTGGAGATGAGGTAGTTTTAGATAAGGTATTATTAGTAAGCAAAGAGGATGGAGTCCTTATTGGTAAACCTTACGTGGAAGGTGCAAAGGTTGTGGCAAAAGTTGTAAAACAAAACAAGTATCCTAAGATTATAGTATTTAAATTTAAGAGAAAGAAACATTATAGAAGAAAATATGGACACAGGCAACCATATACTCAGCTTACTATTCAGGAAATTGTACTGCCTCAGTAGAAGTAATGAAGGAGGTGAAAGTATATGGCTCATAAAAAGTCTGGAGGCGCAAGTAGAAATGGTAGAGATAGTAACCCTAAATATTTAGGTGTCAAAAGGTTCGAAGGAGAAATAGTTGAAGCAGGAAATATTCTTGTAAGGCAGAGAGGTACGAAAATTTATCCTGGTTTGAATGTGGGCCTAGGGAGAGATTTTACTCTATTTGCTTTAAAGCCTGGAGTAGTTAAATTCTCTGTTAAACATGGCAAAAAATATGTAAATGTGATACCAATTCAATAATAAATAATGTTTATTGATAGAGCTAAAATTTATGTAAAAGCTGGCGATGGAGGAAATGGCTGTATAGCTTTTCGAAGAGAAAAGTATGTACCTAAAGGTGGACCTGCAGGAGGAGATGGAGGAAAGGGTGGAGATGTAATAGTTGAAGCAGATGAAAATTTAGAGACCCTTTTGGATTTTCATTACAAGAGACATTATTATGCTGAAAGAGGAGAGCATGGAAAAGGTAAAAATCAGAAAGGAAAAGATGGTAAAGATTTGGTGATAAAAGTACCTGTTGGTACTCTTATTTTTGACGCAGAAACAGGTGAATTATTAGCTGATTTAATAACTCATGGACAACGGGTTATAGTGGCAAAAGGGGGAAAGGGAGGGAGAGGAAATGCAAGTTTTGCTACTTCTACTCGGCAGACTCCTTATTTTGCAGAAAAGGGCGAAAAGGGGGAAGAAAGATGGCTTTATTTGGAGCTAAAGCTTTTAGCTGATGTGGGTTTAGTTGGTTTACCTAATGCTGGAAAATCTACATTACTCTCGAGAATTACAAATGCAACTCCTGAAATAGCTCCTTATCCCTTTACTACTAAATCTCCTAATCTTGGTGTTGTGGAGCGTGAGGATTTTGCTTTTACTGTAGCTGATATTCCAGGCTTGATTGAAGGGGCTCATGAGAATAAGGGAATGGGAGACGAATTTTTAAGACATATTGAAAGGACACTTGTATTGGTGTTTGTTTTAGATGGAAGTGATTATACAACTCCTCCTCAAAAGGCCTATGAGATTTTACAAAAAGAGTTATATTTATATAGTCCTAAACTCTTAGAAAAACCAAGAATTATTGCTGTAAATAAGATAGATTTACCTGAAACAGGAGAGAGATTATCAGAAATAGAAGAATATTTAAAGAGGGAAAATGTACCCTATATTTTCATATCAGCAAAAGAGGGAATTAATGTAAACAAATTTTTAGAGCTTCTTGAAAAGTATATTAAAGAGAGAAAAGAAAATATTCCTGTTTTAGAAATAAAAGATGATCTTAAGAAATCGGAAAGAGAGGGTCAACAACCAAAAACTCCAAGTATTATAAAAGACAAAGAAAGTAATATGTGGGTATTAGAAGATAAGAATACAGAGAGTTTAGCTAATAAACTTGATCTTTACAATCCACAAGCTTTTTCTTACTTTTTAAATTATATTAAAAGAAGAGGTATAATAAGGTTAATAAATAAAAATAGAATAAAAGAAGGAGAAAAAATAAAAATAGGGAATTATTTGTTTACATATAATGCTAAAACAAATTCCTTAAGTTTGTTAGAATGAGAATTGGTGTACTTGGTGGAACATTTGATCCTATACACTTTGGACATCTCTGGTTTGCAGAATATGCCAGAGAAAGATTTAATTTAGCTAAGGTCTTCTTTGTACCTAATAAGATTCCTCCACATAGAGAACCCCCAAAAGCAACCTCTAAACAAAGGTATGAAATGGCTTTATTGGCCACACTAAGTAATCCTTATTTCGAAGTGCTCCCTATAGAGCTTGAAAGAGAAGGAATTTCATATATGGTTGATACTTTAGAGGATCTTTCTACGTATTTTAATACTGATGATCTTTTTCTTTTGATTGGAAAAGATGCTTTTAAAGATTTTTTGAGTTGGAAAGAGCCTCATAGGATTATAGAGATGGCAAAGATAATCGTGGGAAGTAGAGAGGCAGGAAATTTTTTGCCAGAATTGAAGAAATTTATTAAAGATTTTGAGAACAGGATTTTCTTTTTAGAGTTTCCTTTCTTTCCTATATCCTCGAAGGAAATAAGAGAGAGAATAAAAAGAGGACTTTCTATTAGATATCTTGTTCCTGATTTAGTAGAGGAATATATAATTAAAAATGGAATATATTGTGAGGAGGAATGTAAAGATGTCAAATGAAGTTTTAGGAACAGATGTGGTGGTGCAGATTGGAATAATCGTAAAGGATATTGAAAAGGCTGTAGAAGAGTTCTCTAAAATTTTTGATGTAGAAAAGCCCGAAATTATTATAACAGATGTTTATGAAAAAGCCCATACAGAATATCGAAATAATCCAACTTCTGCAAGAGCAAAACTGGCTTTCTTTAAAAACTTTAAGAATATTGAAATTGAGTTTATTGAACCTGATCAGAATCCATCTACATGGAGAGAATTTTTAGATAAGCATGGAGAAGGTATTCATCATTTAGGCTTTTTGGTAAAGGGAAGCGATGAAATTATAGAAAAATTTAAAAAGCTTGGAGTAAATGTGGTTCAAAGAGGAGATTATACAGGGGGGAGATATACTTATCTTGATTCCTTTGATAAGGTAAAATTCATAATAGAACTTTTAGAAAATTTCTAATTATGAAGAAAGTTCTAGCATTGGTGGGAGATTATTATCATTCCGAAGATAAGCTTAAAAGTACTTTAGATTCTGTATTGGAAAAAGAGAAATTTAATGTTATATATTCTTCTATAGAGGTATTTCCGAGTCTCTTATTAGATAATCCTTATTTAGTTATAATTGCCCGTGAGAATAAATTAAATCCTCAAGAAGAAAACTCTCCTGTATGGATGAACAACTATATAGAGACACTTTTAGCTAGTTATGTAAAAAAAGGAGGAAAACTTTTGATATTACACTCAGGCTTAGCTTCTTACAAAGTCGATGGAATTTATGTGAAAGAGATTACAAGAGGGTATTTTAAATACCATCCTGAAAGAGATGTAGTTAGGTATTATGGAAAATACCCTAAGAGTGATGTTGAGATTAATTTTGAATTATATGATGAACATTATTTTGTAGAGGTGTCTACTAATAAAACTAATGTATTCTTATTTTCTGAATCTAAAGATGGTGAATCTATTGCAGGTTGGTATCATCAGTATGGGAAAGGAAAAATAGTGTGTATAACTCCAGCTCATAATGAGGCTTTAGAAGATGAAAAATATAGAAAATTCTTAAGGGATGTGATAACGTGGTTATAGATGAAATTCAAAAATATTTATTGATTATTGAAAATAAACTTCAAGAAAACTGGAATAAATATTCCTCTCAAATTCCTATTCACTTAATAACAGCCTATCATATGGGATGGGTTAATGAGGATTTTCAACCAATAACAGATATAAAAAGGGGAAAAAGATTAAGA
>CALHTV010000228.1 GCA_938039765.1 uncultured Dictyoglomus sp.
AGTTGGAAACTAATGGAGAGGATAAACACTATTAGGAGCTACTTAAGAGAGGCCATAGAAGCAGAATACAAAAGTAATAAGAATGCACTCCCAGGAGACATAGACACTGGAACCATTTATATTGACAATGTAAAGTTGGTAAGAATAGGAACCGCTGAACCTCCTCCTCCACCACCAGCTCTCGGAGAAAAGTATTGGTATCAAGTAGTTTGGGAAGAAAATTTTGATACTATAAATGAAGATATTTGGAGCTTTGAGATTGGTAATGGCCATGCTCAAGGAATTCCAGGATGGGGCAATGCTGAGTTACAATATTACAAGAGAGAAAATGCTTATGTAGAAAATGGGGTATTGGTTATCGAGGCTAGAAAAGAGCAAGCTAGTGATCAATATGGAACATATAATTATACTTCTGCAAGAATGAAAACCCAAGGAAAATTCAATGTAAAATTTGGGAGAATAGAATTTAGAGCAAAATTACCATATGGAAAAGGCATATGGCCTGCCCTTTGGATGCTTGGAGAAAATATTACCCGAGTGGGATGGCCAACCTGCGGAGAGATTGATGTAATGGAATATCTTGGACACGAAACTAATAAGGTTTATGGAACAATACATGGTCCAGGATATTCAGGAGCATCAGGAAAAGGTGGAAGCTATACTTTACCATCAGGAGACTTTACTCAAGATTTCCATATCTTTGCAGTAGAATGGGATCCTATAGGAATCAAGTGGTATGTAGACGATGTAAAATTCTTCCAGATAACAAGAGTAGAAGTCCCTGGAGAGTGGGTATTTGACCAACCATTCTTTATCATAATGAACGTAGCAGTAGGCGGATACTGGCCGGGATATCCTGATGCGACAACCACCTTCCCACAAAGGATGTATGTTGATTATATTAAGGTATACAAAGGTGTAAGTATGGGAACAATTGATAACGGCAACTTTGACTATCCATTAACTAATGATCAAGCTAATTGGCCTGATGATTGGTTCTTGTGGTATGGTTCACCCTATGGAATGGGAGGAAGCGCTACAGTAGAAATTGTAGATGGAGTTGCAGTAGTAAATGTAACAAATACAGGTTGGGAGCCTTGGCATGTACAATTTAATCAGTGGGTAGGACTTTCAAAGGGAAAAACTTATAAGCTAACTTTCAAGGCAAAAGCTGAAAATCCAAGGGATATAAATGTAAAATTTATACATCCTACTAACTATACTTACTATACAGGTCAAACATATAACTTAACAACAAATTGGCAAACCTTTGAACTACAATTTACCTTCACTGCAGACTATCCTGTAGCAAATCTTACTATTGAACTTGGTAATACTCCAAATCCTGCTACAGGAAAAGTATACTTTGACGACTTTACCTTAGAGGAAGTACAGTAAAAAAATGAGAGGGGAAGAGGCTTTATTGCCTCTTCCCCCATAATCCCCTCATTCCCTCTATTTTTTGTCTTTGTTACGGTTCCACATAAACCCACATTTTATTCTTATATCTAGGATCCTTAGGATTTACTCCTTTTTTCTCGAAAAGTTCCCTTAAAGTTACAAATTCATAACCTTGCTTTTTCAGTTCTGGAATTAAAATATCAAGAGCTTCGGGAGTTGGATGAGGTTCTGGTTGTACATCATGAAGAAGTATAATAGCTCCATCTCTTATATTTTTTAAGACATTATTGGCAATATTTTCAGGAGTCCTATCACAACCTGCCCAATCAAAACCAAGAACACCACTTACAAAAGGCATATTAATGACTTCGAACATAATAGAACTCACTGCTAAATTAGGCGGACGGAAAAACTGAGGAGTTTTATTAGTATACCTTTCTATAGCTTCATTTGTCCTCCTTATATACTCTTTGATTTTCTCCTGATCCATCTTATCCATAGGATTGTAGTCCCAAGAGTGATTTCCAAATTCACATCCCATTTTTACCATCCTGTCAAGTATAGGTTTCACATTATCATTTATCCTCTGTCCTACTAAGAAAAACGTTGCCACAACGTCATATTTTTGAAGCTTATCGAGTACTTTTGGAGTTAGTCTTATATCAGGACCATCATCAAAAGTTAGAGCACAAATTTTGTTAGGTTTTTGAGGCTCTCCTTGAAAAGCAAGTGAGGAAACCAAAAATAGAGAAAATAAAAAAATTGAGATTGCAATTTGTTTCAATATTAAAAACCTCCTCTCTTTAATTTTTAAAAACGTACATAAAAACGTTTGTATAAAAAACTAATAACTTTAATTTTAATTGTCAATATTTTTTATTTCTTATTTATATAATTTAGAGACTTTATAAATAATCTCTTTGGCTCTCTCAATTTCATCAAAAGACACATCTTTATGAGTCACAAAACGTAGAGTCTCCTCATCAAAACTTGTAGCAAGAAGTCCATTCCTTTTAAAATCTTCTAAAAATACTTTTGCCTCCTTACCATTCTTAATTTTTACCTTCAAAATATTAGTTTCAGGTTTCTTAACATCAAAAATATCTATCTCTTTTATAAATTCATATAGTCTTTTAGCCTTCTCATGATCCTCCTCCAACCTATCAATCATCTTTTCTAAAGCCACAAGACCACAGGAAGCTATCACACCAGCCTGTCTTAAACCACCTCCTAATCTTTGTCTATTTTTTCTTGCCTCTTCGATAAACTCCTTAGAACCTACAAGCAATGAACCCATAGGACAACCTAAACCTTTTGACAAACAAAACATTACTGAATCAGCATATTTTGCAATTTCCTTTGCAGGAACCTTTAAATATACTGAGGCATTAAATATTCTTGCCCCATCAAGATGTATGGGTATGTTATAGTCTTTACTCAACTCATAAACTTGTCTCATATAACTTATAGGTAAAACTTTACCTCCTGCTCTATTATGAGTATTTTCTAATACTATTAAAGATGTTTTTGGAAATACTCTACCTTTAGGTCTAATAGCCTTTTTAATATCCTCCACGTCCATAAGTCCATCTTCACCATATATCAAAAAGGCCTGTACCCCTGCATTAGCCGAGAGTCCTCCTGCCTCATAATAAAAAATATGGGATTCTGCCTCTAAAATTATCTCTTCCCCTGGATTAGTCCAAGTAAGAACTGCAACTTGATTTCCCATAGTACCAGATACTACAAAGAGACCTGCCTCTTTATCTAATAATTCTGCTGCTTTTTGCTCTAATAAATTTACTGTAGGATCTTCCCCGTAACCATCATCCCCAACCTCGGCCCTATACATTGCTTTTCTCATCTCTTCCGTCGGCTTTGTTACCGTATCACTTCTTAAATCAATGTATCCCATAATCTCCCCTTCTTTTTAAAAATATTATTTATTCTTGATTTAATTTTACTAAACTTAATATACTTTAACAAAATTAGGTATATTTATATCAGGAAACCCAAAAGACATAGAGAAATTTAAATATATATTAAGACAAAACATTATAGCAGCTCAAGATAAAACAGAACGATTTTATATAACAGCATTTTCTTTTCTTCTTTTAGAGAATCCCCCTACAATAGAAAGGCTCTCTGAATTATTAGAGACCTCTCCAGTTTCTGCTATCAACTACATTAAAAAATTAAAAGAGTATTTAAAACCTAAGAAAATCAACATCATAGGAGTTTCAAGAAGAGGTTACAAAATAATAGGAGAGGAGACTGATATAAGAGAAGAAATCTTCAAAATTATTTTAGAATACTACTCCAATGATTATATGAGATTATGGAAGGATATGACTAAAGATGATAGTTTACTTCACCCTTTTATAAATATTAACTTTAACAAATTAATTAAAATTATTGAAAATTATGAGGAGGAAAAGAGAATAAATTTTGAAGATATTGATTTCATTAAAATAACCCTAAAAATAGCCATCGCCTTACGAAGAATAAAAATAGGAAAAATCGCAACAAATTTAGAAAACTTTAAACCTGAACACGAAGAACAAAATCTCATAAAAAATCTAGAAACAGAGTTAAAATTAGCAATTCCTAATTCAGAATACTACTCTATATTAAAACCTCTCTTAGACTATACAAAGGTGGTTAATGAAAATATTGATAAAGTACAGATATTAAACATTTTAAAAAAATTTATTCTCATCGAAGATAGCAATTTTTATTATGTAGAGATGCTTATTAATCACATACAGAGAGGAATAAACAAAGTAAAATCAAAAGTAAAAATAGAAAATCCTTTATTAGACTCAGTAAAAGAAGTTTACAAAGAAGAATTTGAAAAAGCTATG
>CALHTV010000229.1 GCA_938039765.1 uncultured Dictyoglomus sp.
AGTCTTTCATCATTATTGCAAAGGGTTTTGAGGGTCTCTTTTTCTTTTCTCGTAAAATTTTGACAGAATTGGTATTAGTAGCATCGCAAGCAAGGTGAAATCCTCCTATACCTTTTATAGCTAAAATTTTTCCTTCTTCTAAGTATTGAGAAATTTTGGTAAAGATCTCTTCCATGTTTTCAGTTTTTTCTCCATCAATCCATATAGAGGGCCCGCAATTATAACAGCTTATAGGTTGGGCATGGAATCTACGAGAAGCTGGATTATTATACTCTTCATTACAATAGTTACACATTTTAAAAATTTTCATCGTAGTTTTATCTCTGTCATAAGGGAGATCTTCAATAATGGTGTATCTAGGACCACAATTGGTACAGTTTATAAAAGGATATCTATATCTTCTATCTTTTGGATTATACATTTCTGCAATACAGTCCTCACATATGGCTATATCTGGAGAGATAAAGTTAAATCCTTTCTCTTTTTGACTTTCTATAATCTTAAAATCATCGTATATTTCTTCCGAGAAGATTTTTTCTTTTTCTATTTTTTCTATTTTGGAGAGGGGAGGGTGTTCTTTTAGGATTTTTTCTATAAATAAGTTTACAATTTTTTCCTCTCCTTGTACCAATATATGAACCGATCCTGTAGAATTGAAAATATATCCTTTTAGATTTAGACTTTTAGCAAGTCTGTATATAAAGGGTCTAAAGCCTACTCCTTGAACTATACCATAGATTTTTATTTGATAGGTCTTATTCATTCAACCCTTCTAAGAAGCCCTTTAGAAACTCAAGACCTTTTTTGAGATTTTCTTCAGCTTTTTTAGAAAGTTCCTCTCCAAAATCAAAGTCATATCCTCTTAGAGATAATAAATAAAATTCTGGAGTCTTCCCATATAGAGTTTTAGTCCATATTAAAAGTTCTTCACAAGAAGTGTGATGGGTAAGAGGAGAGAAAGCTTTTTCTCCAGATATTTTTCTAAAAGAAATTTCATCTCCTTCTATAGAAGCATCGATAAAAATTACTATATCATAATCCTTTAGGATTTCAGAGATATCAAAAGTAAGCTCCTGAACCTTCATTTTTTCTACATTATTTTCTATAAGGTCCAGGAGCTTTATGCCTAATCCATCATCTCTTCTATATTCATTACCAAATCCTATTAAAAGTATTTTTTTCAATCTCTTTTTACAAAATCAATTAAGTTTCCATTATTATCGTAAAGTTCTACTACAATAGGCATCTTTCCAATAGCATGAGTTGAGCAGGAAAGACAAGGGTCATAACATCTTATGGCACCTTCTACCCTATTTAACATACCCTCTTTTAGATTTTTTCCATCTACATAAGCTTTTGCAACTTGTTCTACTGCCTTGCTCATAGCCCAATTGTTATGTCCAGTAGATACTATTAGATTTACTTTCTCAATTGTTCCCTTTTCGTCTACCCAGTAATGGTGAATAAGAGTTCCTCTTGGGGCTTCAACTACCCCAATTCCTTCCTCATTGGTCACTTCTCCAAGCCTCAATACATCTTGACTCATAGCTTCAGGGTCTTCTAATATTTCTCTTGTTCTCTCCAAAGCATAAATGGTTTCAATAAGCCTTGCATAGTGGTAGTATAAAGATCCTTCTAAGGGTTTTCCGTTATTAATGGATTTAAATTTCTTAAATTCCTCATTGGCGATTGGAGTGCTTATTTTATCTGCTATATTTAATCTGGCAAGAGGTCCTACTCTATATACACCCTCAGGAAATCCAAAGGGTTTATAGTATGGGAATTTAAGATAGCTCCAATCTTCAACCTTTTCTCCAATGTATCTTAAGTAGTATTGGGGTTTGAATTCTTTTACTATATTTCCATCCTTATCCATAAACCTTATTTTTCCATCGTAAAGCTCTAAAGAACCATCATCCTTTACTAGCCCTAAATATCCTGTTGGGAAAGAGGCAAACTTACCGCATTCTTCTTTGTTCTTTTCAATAAAATCTTCTGCAAGTTTTATTCCTTCTTTTATGTATCCTATCATTTCATCTATACCTTTCATTATTTCGTCTCTTGCAGTAGGAGTCAATGCAGAGTTTACTCCACCAGGAACTGCAAAAGTTGGATGGATCCTTCTTCCGGCTACAAGTTCTATGATCCTTTGACCAAATTTCCTTAATTTTACTGCTTTTAAGGCTAATTCAGGATTTGCTTGGATAAGCCCTACGACATTTCTTATTCTTGGATCGGCATCCCAACCTAAGATAAGATCTGGACCAGCAAGTTCGAAAAAGTGCATGGAATGAGATTGAATAATTTGTCCCATATGGATAAGTTCTCTTAAGAGTTTTGCGGTTTTAGGAATTTCTACCCCTATAATTTCATCGGTAGCTTTAGCAGAGGCTAAATGGTGACTTATAGGACATATCCCACAAATTCTAGGAGTAATTATTGGCATCTCAGAAAAATGTCTTCCTTCAGAGAATTTTTCAAAACCTCTAAATTGATCTACATGAAAGAAGGCTTTTTCTACTTTTCCTTCATCATTCAAGTGAATGGTAACTCTTGCGTGTCCTTCTATTCTTGTAACTGGGCTTATAGTAATTTTCTTTTCCATATTCTCACCTCTATTCATACTTTAAAAGTTCGCCCTCTAATTTAGGAACTCTACCCTCTAAGATCTCTTTTAGCACGTAATATATGGTATCAGCCGAGGGTGGGCATCCAGGAATATAGAAATCCACTTTTATAACCTCATTTACTGCTTTTACTTTAGGTAAGTGTTTTCCAATTTCCTCAGAGGTTGGAATTTTGCCGTCTACCGTGCTTTCAGTAGTAATATAGCCTCTTTTTAATAATTCATCCACAGGAAAGTAATTCCTCATGGTAGGAATTCCTCCAAATACTGCACAGTCCCCGAGAGCTACAATTATTTTACATCTCTCTCTCATCATTTTTACTTCTTCTTCATGATGATTTGTTGCTACTGCTCCTTCAATAATTCCTATATCCGTTCCTTCATCAGGTATTTTTAAGTCTGTTATAGGAGTTGCATTTATTTCTAATCCTTGATTAATAAGTTCTACTAATCTTTCATCCATATCAAGGAAGGACATATGACAACCTGAACATCCTTCACACCAAATAGAGGCAACTTTAATTTTTCCCATAATTTTCACCTCTTTTTTAAGATACTTTTTCTGTTTTACCCAATACTTGAGAGATAAATTCTTTTAAGTCAATAACATCATATATTGGTTTTAATACCTTTTCTTTCTTCAGTTTTTTGCCTTCTAAGTTATAGAAACTACCTTCCCTTTCAAAACCATCAGTAATTCCTACGATAACATTAGCTTTATGCAGATATTCGCTTTCATAAGGGGTAAATATAAAAGTGAAAGAATTTTGAATTGGTAAATCCTTTATCCCCTTTAAGTTTTTA
>CALHTV010000230.1 GCA_938039765.1 uncultured Dictyoglomus sp.
GCTAACCCTTCAGCCGCTAATACCATCGTTATGGCTGATGTTAATGTCGTCTTTCCATGGTCTACGTGCCCTATCGTACCTATATTCACATGTGGCTTCGTCCTTACAAATTTCTCCTTCGCCATCCTTTATCTCCTCCTATTTACTTATTTTTTTAGATTTGAAGAAAGAATTTTTTCCTGAATATTAATGGGCATTTCCTCGTAATGAGAGAACTCCATAGAGAATATACCCCTACCCTGAGTTAAAGATCTAAGAGTAGTTGCATAGCCAAATATTTCAGCAAGAGGAACGAGAGCCTTTATTACTCTAGTATTATTCACAAAATCAATTTTTTCTATTCTACCCCTTCTACTGTTAAGATCTCCAATAACATCTCCCATATATTCTTCAGGTACAATAATCTCTAACTTCATTATAGGTTCGAGTAAAACAGGATCACCCTTTAAAACACCATCTTTGAAGGCTTGAGAAGCCGCAATTTTAAAAGCCATATCTGAAGAGTCTACCTCATGATATGATCCATCAAACAAGGTAACCTTTATATCAGTTACAGGATATCCTGCTAATACTCCACGATCAGCTGCTTCTTTTATACCAGCCTCCACAGCAGGAATAAACTGTTGAGGTACTACTCCACCCACAATTTTATTTACAAATTCAAGTCCTTTACCCCTTGGAAGAGGTTCTAACTCTAACCATACATGACCATATTGTCCTCTTCCACCAGTTTGTCTTATATACTTCCCTTCTACTTTAACAGGTTTTCTTATAGTCTCTCTATAAGAAACCTGTGGCTTACCAACATTAGCATTAACTTTAAATTCTCTCTTTAATCTGTCCACAATAATTTCTAAATGCAATTCGCCCATACCATGAATCAAGGTTTGTCCTGTCTCTTCATCATAAGTAACTTTAAATGTTGGATCTTCCTCTGCCAACCTCTGAAGAGCAATACTAAGTTTATCTTGCTCTTCAGTACTTTTAGGCTCAATTGCCACAGAAATTACAGGTTCTGGGAAAGACATACCCTCAAGAATTATAGGTCTTGCTTCATCAGAAAGGGTGTCTCCAGTAGTAGTGTATTTAAGGCCAACTGCAGCTGCAATGTCTCCCACATATACAGCATCAATATCCTCTCTATGATTTGCATGCATTTGCAAAAGTCTTCCTATTCTTTCCTTCTTCCCTTTTGTAGCGTTATATACATAACTACCCTTTTCAAGCTTTCCAGAATAAACCCTAAAGTATGTAAGTTTACCCACATATGGGTCTGTCATTACTTTAAAGGCTAATGCCACAAAAGATTCATCTTCACTAACTAATCTTATTTCCTCTTCGCCAGTTATTGGATTCATACCCTTAACTGGAGGCAGATCTGATGGGGAAGGAAGATAATCAATAACAGCATCAAGCAAGGGTTGCACACCCTTATTTTTAAAAGCTGAGCCGCATAAGGCCGGATAAAGTTTACCCTCAATTGTAGCTTTTCTTAAGACTCTCTTTAAATCCGGTACTGATATCTCCTCGCCCTCTAAATATTTCATTAGAAGCTCATCATCAAGCTCTACGATCTCTTCAACCAGTTTATGTCTATAATTCTCAGTAAGTTCCTTAAGATCTTCAGGAACTTCTGTAGTTTCCCATTTAATACCTAAATCATCATGATATATAATTGCCTTTCTCTCTAATAAGTCAACAACACCTTTAAATTGGTCTTCACTTCCAATAGGAATTTGTATGGGTACAGCGTTAACTCCTAGTCTATCTTTTATCATTTCTACAACTCTAAAGAAATTAGCACCAACCCTGTCCATCTTATTCACAAAGATTATTCTAGGAACATTATACTTTGTAGCTTGTCTCCACACCGTTTCAGACTGGGGCTGAACTCCTGCTACACCACAAAATACTGCTATCAAACCATCTAATACTCTCAGTGACCTTTCTACTTCAACTGTAAAATCCACATGTCCAGGAGTATCTATTATATTTATTACATGATCTTTCCAAAGACAAGTCGTAGTTGCAGCCGTTATGGTTATACCACGCTCTCTTTCTTGTTCCATCCAGTCCATAGTAGCTGTTCCTTCATGAACTTCGCCTAATTTGTAAGTTTTACCAGTATAAAAAAGTATCCTCTCAGTAAGAGTAGTCTTACCTGCATCTATGTGGGCAGCTATTCCTATATTTCTTAATTTTTCTAAAGGACATCTAGGCACGTTTCTCTTCCTCCTTTTTAATTACCAACGATAATGAGCAAAAGCTTTATTAGCTTCTGCCATTCTATGCATTTCATCTCTCTTCTTAATTGCCCCTCCTGTATTATTTAAGGCATCCAATATTTCAGCAGCCAATTTTTCTTTCATAGGCATTCCTTTTCTCTCTCTTGCTGCTCGCACGATCCAGCGTAAAGCAAGAGAAAGTCCTCTTCGAGAAGGGACCTCGATAGGAACTTGATAAGTAGCACCACCCACCCTTCTAGGTCTGACTTCTAGAAGAGGAGTAACATTTTGTACTGCTTTTTCTAGTACCGATAATGGATCTTGTTTTGTTTTTTCTCTAATTATTTCCATGGCCCCATACACAATTTTCTCAGCAATACTTTTCTTTCCATCGAGCATTACTTTATTTATTAACTTTTGTACTAACACACTATTATAAACAGGATCAGGTGGAATTTCTCTTGGAGTAACAGGACCTCTACGAGGCATTACTTTTTACCTCCTTCTTTAGGACGCTTAGTTCCATATTTTGATCTTCCCTGTTTTCTCCCTTCAACTCCAGCAGCATCTAAGGCCCCACGAATAATGTGATATCTTACTCCAGGCAGATCTTTCACACGACCACCTCTTACTAAGACCACAGAATGCTCTTGTAAATTATGGCCTATTCCAGGAATATAAGCCCATACCTCAACTCCATTAGTCAACCTAACTCTTGCCACCTTTCTCAAGGCAGAGTTAGGTTTCTTAGGCGTCATTGTAGTTACACGAATACATACTCCCCTCTTTTGGGGATTACCCATTAAAGCAGGAGATTTACTTTTTCTTTCTTTAGGCTTTCTACCCTTTCTTATTAACTGATTTATTGTAGGCAAAATTACACCTCCTACTCTTAGTTTTCGAAATTAATAAAATTCATTATATAGTTAGCCCCTAAAGGCAAGCGAAAAAGTTTATCATTATATGCTCAACCTTGTCAAGAGTTATTCTCAAATTCTCCTCCGTTTTCCAGAACCTCAACCTTTGTTCCCACAAAAGTACTCTTTTGAGGAACAATTTTTCTAAATAGTCCTGTACCCGCTGGAATTAATCTACCAATTATAACATTCTCTTTTAAGCCTTCTAGATAATCTTCCTTACCTTTAACTGCAGCCTCAGCTAACACTCTCGTAGTTTCTTGGAAAGAAGCAGCCGAGATTACACTTTCAGTAGTTAATGCTGCTTTTGTAATCCCAAGAACTACTTCTCTTGCAACTGGAGGTCTCTTTCCTTCTTCTTCTAATTTCTGTTTTACTTTTTCAAAGGTTATCCTGTTTACCAGCTGTCCTAATAGGAAATTACTATCTCCAGGATCATCAATTCTAACTCTATTGGTCATTTGTCTTACTATAACCTCAATGTGTTTATCATTTATTTCAGCACCCTGTTTCAAATATACTTTCTGTACTTCATCTACTATATATCTTTGCACTGCTGCAAGCCCCTCATTTGCAAGTATTTCTGCAGGATTACGATAACCCTTTGTCAATTCTTGGCCCACTGTAACATAATCACCTTCCTTAACCAACAACTGAGCATTTGGCGGTAAGAAATGTTCATCCTTTCCACTTTCTCCCTCGATTACAATTTTCTCTCCAGCTTTAGTTCTTGTTATTTTAACTATTCCACTCACGCCTGCCACAATGGATTTACCTTTAGGTCTTCTTGCCTCAAATAGTTCCTCTACACGAGGAAGACCCTGAACAATATCTTCTGTTTTTGCAGTTCTTTGCTGATAAGATGGGAAATAAGCCAATATAGAACCAAATTCTACTTTATAACCTGGCTGTGTATGCAACTTCAAACCACGAGGAATATGGTAATCTATTTCTTTACCTTCTTTATTTCTCACAATAACAATAGCCTCACCCGTTGCTACAATTTGGTCAATTATTTCTCCATTTCTTTCTTGAATATCAATTACCTCACCCTCACTACATGATTGTATTTTCATAGTCTCTCTACTATATTCTGCCACAAAATCACCTTCATTTATTGTATCTCCTATTCTAAATAAGAAAGTGGCACCTTCGGGTAAAGGTATTCTCCTCTCATTACCTAAATTATCCAACAAAACAAGAGTGTAGGTCCAAAAATGAGTCTCTTCGTTATAGTTCAATTCATATTTATTAGCATCGCGGCTATATTTTACTCCTACAAAAGTAAACCTTCGAGCATCTCCCACCTCTTTTTCTACTCTTAGTACCCTACCTGAATAAGGAGATGCAATATATCTGAGATTAGGGTCAATATAACCTAAGCTCATACCTTTTGTAACTTCGCTTCCATTTTCAACCGACACAATTGCGCCTGGTGGAAGAACTATCTCTTCCTCACCTTCTCCTCTTACTATAATTTTTCCACCTTGGCCAACAACCATCTTTTCTTTCTTTCCTAATACCTCAAATCTTTCTCTTAACTTCAAATTCACGAATTCAACTCTGCCTGTCACTCTAAACTGAATATTCTGATAATTCAAAGAGGTCAACGCTACACCACCAGTATGGAAGGTTCTCATAGTAAGCTGAGTTCCAGGTTCTCCGATTGACTGTGCTGCTATTACTCCTACGGCCTCTCCAATGTTAACTACGCGGTGGGTAGCTAAATCCTCTCCATAACACTTTTGACATATACCCTTTTCACTTTTACAAGTCATAGGAGATCTGATTTTTACCCTTTGAATACCAGCATTTTCTATCTTTTTAGCCTTTTCGACATCTATGTACTCATTTTTCCTAACAATAATTTCTCCCTCTTCATCATAGACATCTTCAGCTGCAAATCTTCCAATAATCCGATCTTTTAAAGATAGCACAATCTTACCTTCATCTTCTAATGCTTCCACGTAAATCCCATCTTCTGTACCACAGTCTTCTTCTCTTATTACTAAGCTTTGAGCAACATCCACAAGTCTTCTAGTTAAATATCCAGAGTCTGAAGTTCGTAAAGCAGTATCGACAACTCCTTTTCTTGCTCCATAAGAAGAAATAAAATGTTCCGATACAGTGAGTCCTTCGTAGAAGCTCGATTTTATAGGTATATCCATAATTTGTCCTGAAGGATCTGCCATTAATCCTCTCATAGCAGCAAGTTGTCTAACCTGATCTACATTACCTCTTGCCCCAGAGAAGGCCATCATATATACAGAGTTCAGAATGCCAAAGTTAGCTAACATAATATCTTTAACTTCTTCGGTGGCTTTTGTCCATATCTCAATAGCTCTATGATATCTTTCTTCCTCTGAATATAGTCCACTTTCCACCGATTTTTGTAAAAGCATTGACTCTTCTTCTGCTTTCTTTATTACTTTTTCTTTTGCTTCTTTAGGAATTTCTATATCAACAATAGAAAAGCTTACGCCAGCTTTTGTTGCATATTCAAAACCTAATTTCTTAATATCATCTAGAAACTCTGCAGTTTTACTCCAACCGTAGACCTCAAAACATTTTTCAACTATTTTTCTTATTTCTCTTCTATTAAGGGTTCCGTTGTAATACCTTAATTTTTCAGGAAGAATTTCATTAAGAATTAATCTCCCTGGAGTTGTTCCAACAAAGAGGTCGTTTTCAGAGAAAGAAACTTTATAGGTTTCTTCCATACCTTTCCTATATATATATACTTTTGAATGAAGATCTATTTCTCCTTTTTCCAATGCAAGTAAGACTTCTTCTGGTGTTGCAAATCTTCTTTCTTTCACTTCTTTATTCGGCACTGTAACGGTTAAATAATATAATCCAAGAACAATATCCTGAGTCGGCAATGTTAAAGGTTTTCCATGAGCAGGAGATATTAAGTTATTTGAAGAAAGCATCAATACACGCGCTTCAGCCTGAGCTTCTATAGATAAAGGTACATGTACAGCCATTTGATCTCCATCAAAATCCGCATTATAAGGAGGACAAACTAATGGATGAAGCTGAATAGCGTTTCCATCTATTAGTTTAGGCTCAAAAGCTTGTATGCTTACTCGATGCAAGGTGGGAGCACGATTTAATAGCACAAGTTTTTCTTTAATAATCTCATCAAGCACATCCCAAACTTCGGGAGCTTCTCTCTCGATCTTCTTTCTAGCATTTTTTACATTAGTAGCATAACCATGTTCTATAAGTTTGTTTATAACAAAAGGCTTAAAAAGTTCTAAAGCCATCTTCTTAGGTAAACCACATTGATGCAATTTTAATTCGGGTCCTACCACAATTACTGCTCTACCAGAAAAATCTACTCGTTTACCTAATAAATTTTGTCTAAATCTTCCTTGTTTTCCTTCAAGAACATCGGATAATGACCTTAAAGCCCTTCCACTAGCATTAGTTACAGGCTTTCCTCTTCTACCATTGTCAATAAGAGCATCTACTGCTTCTTGTAGCATTCTTTTTTCATTTCTGACTATAATTTCAGGCGCATTTATTTCCAAAAGTTTAGCAAGACGGTTGTTTCTATTTATTACTCTTCTATAAAGATCATTTAAATCAGAGGTGGCAAATTTTCCTCCCTCGAGTTGTACCATTGGACGTAAATCAGGAGGAATAACAGGTAAAACTTCCAGTACCATCCATTCAGGCTTATTTCCAGATAGTCTAAAACTCTCGACAATTTCTAGTCTTTTAATTAACTTAGCCCTCTTTTGTCCCTGAATTTCCTCAATTTGCTTTTTTAGGTCATAAGATAACTCTTCTAGATCTAGATCTCTTAAAAGTCTTTTTATAGCTTCTGCTCCCATTCCAACTTTAAAACTATTACCAAATTCTACAATAGCTTTTTCATACTCTTCTTCTGTTAAGGTTTGCATTTTCTGTAATGGGGTATCACCAGGATCTAGTACTACATAAGAATGATAATATATTATCTCTTCTAGTTGTTTACTACTCATATTAAGGAGAAGTCCAATGTAGTTAGGTACATTTTTGAAATACCATATATGAACCACAGGAACAGCAAGCTTTATGTGGCCCATTCTTTCTCTTCTTACAGAACTTCTTGTTACTGTTACACCACATCTATCACAAGTTATCCCCTCATATCTCTGTCCTTTATATTTACCACAGTGACACTCGTAATCCTTTACAGGACCAAAAATTTTCTCACAGAAAAGCCCATCTCTTTCAGGCTTAAAAGTTCGATAGTTAATAGTCTCCGGCTTTTTAACCTCACCATATGACCAACTCAAAATATCTTCAGGAGAAGCTAAGCCAAAAACTAATTTATCAAAATCTTTTATCTTCAAGGTTTTACTCCTCCCCTTTCTTAAGATTCATCTTCAAGCTTATATAAGTTAACCATTCTATTACCAATATAAGCTGACACTTTTATTCCTAATCCTTGAAGTTCCCGAATTAGAACCTTAAAAGATTCCGGTATACCAGGCTCCTTTATAAGGTTACCCGAGACTATAGCAGAATATGTTTCAGTTCTTCCCGCAACATCATCAGATTTGTAAGTCAACATCTCTTCAAGAATATGAGCAGCACCATATGCTTCTAATGCCCAAACTTCCATTTCTCCAAATCTTTGTCCACCAAATTGAGCTCTTCCGCCTAAAGGTTGTTGAGTCACTAAAGAGTATGGACCAACAGATCTTGCATGAATTTTATCATCAGCCAAATGAATAAGCTTCATTATATACATATATCCCACAGTAATCTTTTGATCAAAGGGTTCTCCTGTTCTACCATCGTATAAAGTTACACGCCCATCTTCAGTAAGTCCTGCCCTTCTTAGCATTTCCTTTACTAAATTTGCTGATCTATTTTCCTCTAAAACCTCATCAAAAGGTGGAACAATAGCATATATTCCTAATTCTTTAGCTGCCCATCCTAAGTGGGTTTCTAATATCTGTCCTATATTCATACGAGAAGGTACTCCCAAAGGATTTAATATTATATCCACCGGAGTACCATCTTCTAAGAAAGGCATGTCTTCCTCAGGTAGAATAGTTGCTATTACTCCTTTATTCCCATGCCTACCTGCAAGTTTATCACCTACAGAAATCTTCCTAATTTGTGCTACTTTAACTTTTACAATCTTATTTACTCCTGGAGGAAGTTCATCATCATTTTCTCTCGTTAAAACTTTTACATCAATAACTTTACCCCACTCACCATGAGGCATTCTTAATGAAGTATCTTTCGTCTCCCTAGATTTTTCACCAAAAATTGCTCTCAACAATCTTTCTTCAGGAGTTAATTCAGTTTCACCTTTAGGAGTAACTTTACCAACTAATATATCGTTTGGACCTACTTCTGCTCCTATCATGATTATTCCATCTTTATCTAGATATCTTATGGCATCTTCACTAATATTAGGTATATCTCGAGTGATTTCTTCTGGGCCAAGTTTTGTGTCTCTAGCCTTAATTTCATATTCTTCAATATGGATAGAAGTGAATATATCCTCTTTTACCAGTCTTTCGCTAATAATAATAGCATCCTCGTAGTTATATCCACCCCATGGCATAAAGGCTACTAATACATTCCTCCCTAGAGCAAGTCTTCCACCAGAAGTTGAGGGTCCATCTGCCAAAATATCTCCCTTTTTAACTCTTTGCCCAACTTCTACAATTGCTCTCTGATTCCAACAAGTACCTTGATTTGTTCTCCTATATTTTATAAGTTGATACTTCTTCTCTTCCTTATTGTCAGTTTCTATAATAATCTCAGAAGAAGATACCTTCTTAACAACCCCATTAACATCCGAGATAACCATAACTCCTGTATTCCTAGCAACAGTTTCCTCAAGTCCTGTACCAACCAATGGGGGTTCTGTATTTATCAAAGGGACAGCTTGTCGTTGCATATTAGCACCCATTAAAGCCCTGTTTGCATCATCATGCTCCAAGAAAGGAATTAAAGCAGTAGAAATACTTACTGTCTGATAAGGAGATATTCCAACAAAATCTATTTCTTTAGGAGAACATAATATAAATTTACCATTTCTTCTTGCATGGACTAACTCATCTATGATTTCTTTATTACTATTAAGACGAACATCAAAAGAGGCAATTGTGTATTTATCTTCCTCTGTTGCAGACAAATACACAATTTCATCTGTCACTCTTCCTTCTTTTACCCTATAGTAAGGAGTTCTTAGAAAACCATATTCATCTACAATAGCTAGGGTAGATAGATAGTTAATTAAACCAGCATTCGGCCCTTCTGGGGTTTCTATAGGACAAACTCTTCCATAATGAGAGGGATGTATATCTCTGACCTCAAAAGTAGCCCTTTCACGAGTCAAACCTCCAGGACCTAATGCGCTTATCCTTCTTTTATGAGCTAATTCTGATAATGGATTTGTTTGGTCCATAAATTGAGATAAAGGATTTCTATTGAAGAATTCTTTAACAGCAGCCATCAATGGTCTCGTACTTACTAAATTTATAGGACTTGCTTGTTCAGGATCAGTTAAAGCCATTTTCTCCCTTATTAATTTCTCAACACGAGCAAGTCCAGACCTAAATTGCATTTGTAAAAGTTCCCCTACTGATCTTACCCTTCTATTACCTAAGTGGTCTATATCATCAATATCGTCTTTTCCTGTTTTAACCAGAGTTAACCTTTTTATAATTTCTATGAGATCCTCTTCGGTAAAAGCATGATTATCTAAAGGAATATTAAGCCCTAATCTCTGATTTAACTTGTATCTTCCTACTTTTCCTAGGTTATATCTTCTCACATCAAAAAACATCTGTCTTATAACTCTTAATGCATCTTCCTCTCTACTTGGTACATCTCCTGGTCTTAATCTACTACAAGCTTCAAAAATAGCTTGAGATCTGTCACTTACATTATCTCTTGCAAAGGTATATTCTAAATAGGTTAACTCTTCATTGCTCAAAAAAGCGGAAAAATAATCTAAATCATATCCTAAAGCCCTCAAAATAAGAGAGACAGGAAACTTTTTAATTCCATTAGGATGAATATAGATAATACCACTGTTATCTATCTCAAACTCTATCCACCCACCTCTAGTTGGTATAAGAGTTGCTATAATACTATGCCCCTCCTGTTGGAAAAATATACCTGGAGACCTTGTAATCTGATTCACAATTACTTTTTCAGTTCCATTTACTATAAAAGTTGCTCTATCGGTCATTTGAGGAATGTTCCCTAGGAAGACCATTTGTTCTTTAATATCTTTTATGTTTCTGTTTTCATCCTTAAAGTAAAGCCTTGTTTTTACATAAATAGAAGATTCATAAGTGAGACCTTTCTCTAAACACTCGTCAGGGGTTTTTAGGGGAGGTTCAATTTTAATGCCATCTTTTGCAGTTACAAATTCTAAAGAAAGCCCCTGACGGGTAGATTCGATTGGATTTATTTCTTCTAAAACTTCTCTTAGTCCTTCATTTAAAAACCAGGTGAAAGAATCATATTGTATTTTTAACAGATCTGGAATATTTTTAAAAATAGGTCTATCCTCAGGCCAAAAAAGTTCTGTTTTAAAGTTTTTACCCTTCATACCTCATCTCCTTTTCCCTTAGAGATTAGACAAAATTATATTTTACATATAATTAATAGGAAGATGAAATTATAAAAACAACACAAAAAGCAAAAAAGAACACAAAAAAAGAAGATTAATGTAGAAATAATAAATTATTTCTACATTAACAAGATTTATTTCTTAAAAATTGTCAAAATTCCGACTATTATAAAAATTAACCCTACAATTTTCTCAAATATATCCCTTGGAATATATCTTGTCAATACCTCTCCCAAATATGCTCCAATAAAACTCAATACAGTAAGAGCTAAAGAGGCCCCCAAGAAAACCCAAAAAGGAGATTTAGTTTTTACAGATAATGTCAGCACTGCAAGTTGAGTTTTGTCTCCCAACTCTGCTAAGAAGATTATTCCAAAAACCATAAATAAAACCTCTAATTTATGTTTTATCTCCATATCTTAACACCTCTTCTAGTTTATAAATTTTGACTTAAAAACATATTATAATAAAAAACTGTAGTTATATAAAACAATCTTAAACAAGAAAGGAGAAGAAAAATGTGGAACGTAATAATTACAGGGTTATCAAGCTTTTTAACAGATATCAGCACTGAGATGTTTTATCCTTTGATATCTTTCTATTTAGCTGCCTTAGGAGCTGGACCTGCTATTCTAGGTGTAGTGGAGGGGTTAGCAGAAAGTATCGCTTCATTATTAAAAGTCTATTCTGGTTATATCTCAGACAAAATAAGAAAAAGAAAACCTATAGCCATCCTTGGATACTCTTTCTCTACCATTGGAAAGGTATTTATGTACTTTGCTCAAAATTGGGTTGGTATTTTTATTGGAAGGCTAGCAGATAGATTTGGCAAAGGGATCAGAACAGCTCCTAGAGACGCCTTAATAGCAGATTCTACTACTAAAGATAGAGGTCGAGCCTTTGGATTGCACAGAGCTATGGATACTTTAGGTGCCTTTTTAGGTGTACTTATTTCTATATGGATTATAAAAAGCTTAAATATTAGTGATACAGCTGGAGATTTAAAAATCTATATTCCTGTCTTTAAAAAAATTATCCTCATAAGTATAATTCCTGCTTTACTAGGAGTATTAGTACTCTTTCTTGCAAAGGAGCCGAAAATAAAGGAGAGTAAGGGAGAAAAATTAAAATTTGAATGGAGAAATTTAGACAAAAAACTAAAAGGCTTTCTAATATTCTCTTTTGTATTCACCTTAGGAAAC
>CALHTV010000231.1 GCA_938039765.1 uncultured Dictyoglomus sp.
GACCCAAATAGAAGTGCCTTCATAGCGTTAATAAAATACGATAGCGACAAGTATTCCTACATAATTTGCCCACAAGACTTGAAGGTAGGTGATACTGTTATTTCTTCAGATAACGCTGACATAAAGGTTGGAAACTGTTTACCTATTAAAAATATCCCAACAGATACTTTAGTTCATAATATTGAGATGAAACCAGGAAAAGGTGGGCAGTTAGGAAGATCTGCCGGAACTTACTGTCAGATTATTGGAAAGGACTCGGAATATGCTCAACTTAAATTATCTTCAGGAGAGATCAGACTGGTAAGAGTTGAATGTAGAGCAACTATAGGTATGGTCTCTAATCAAGATAAGAAAAATATAAAGCTTGGTAAGGCAGGAAGAAAAAGATGGTTGGGTGTTAGACCTGTTGTTAGAGGTGTGGCAATGAATCCAGTTGACCATCCACATGGTGGAGGTGAAGGAAGGACTTCAGGAGGTAGAAGCCCCGTTTCTCGAAAAGGCTTTTCAGCGAAGGGTAAAAAAACTAGAAACAATAAAAGAACTGACAAATATATATTAAAAAGTAGGAAGAAAAAATAGGAGTTAATATGACAAGATCAGTATGGAAAGGACCCTTTGTAGATATGTACCTCATGAAAAAGGCTGTAAAAGTCAAAGATTCTGGTAGAAATGATGTTATAAAAACTTGGTCTAGAAGATCAACCATTCTTCCGGAGTTTGTTGGTTTGACCTTTGGGGTTCATAATGGTAAAAAACACATCCCTGTAACTGTAAACGAAAACATGGTAGGTCATAAATTCGGTGAATTTTCTCCAACCAGAACGTACAAAGGACACAATGCTGATAAAAAAACTAAATAGGAAATTATGGCAGAAAAAAATCTAAATAATACTGCTCAAGCGATTGGAAAGTCAATAAAGTCTAGTCAGCAAAAAGCTAACCTAGTATTGAGAACAATAAGAGGTTTACCTGTGGAAAATGCAGTAAATATACTTCAATTTTCAAGGAGAAGAATTTCAAATATTGTTCTTAAGATCCTTAAGTCAGCCATTTCTAATGCTGAAAATAACCACCAGCTTGATATAGATAAACTTTACGTTAAAGAAGCTACTGTTGGTAAATCAATGGTTTTAAAAAGATTTAGGCCAAGAGCTAGAGGAAGAGCTGGGAAAATATTAAAACCCTTTTCAAGAATTAAAATTCAACTTATTGAAAAGAATTTAGAAGAAAAAGTAGTTCAATCAAAAAAAGAGCCAAATCAGGAGAAAGTAGAAAATGGGACAAAAAACTAATCCAATAGGTCTTAGGCTTGGAATTATTAAGTCTTGGGAATCAAGATGGTATTCTGAAAAAGATTACTCCAAACTACTTCAAGAGGATATCAACCTTAGAAAGTTCTTGATGAAAAAGCTTTCTACAGCGGGTATATCTAAAATAATAATTGAAAGACCGGCTAAACTCGCAAATATCACACTACATACTTCAAGACCTGGTGTAATTATAGGAAAAAAGGGTTCTGATATTGAAAAGTTGAAAAAGTCAATTAGTAAAATGGTTAGTGGAGACGTAAATATTAATATACTAGAGGTTAAAAAGCCCGAGCTAGACTCACAACTTGTGGCAGATAATATCGCTCAACAACTTGAAAAAAGAGTTGCATTCAGAAGAGCTATGAAAAGGGCTGTTCAATCTGCTATGAGATTAGGCGCTGGCGGTATAAGGGTTAATTGTAGTGGAAGATTGGGTGGAGCAGAAATTGCGAGAACTGAATGGTATAGAGAGGGGAGAGTGCCTTTACATACACTTAGAGCTGATGTTGATTATGGTGTTTCACGAGCTAACACAACATACGGAATATGTGGGGTTAAGGTATGGATTTTCAAAGGTGAAAAATTTGAAAGAGATGTAGATTTAGCAGAATCGTCCAATAAAAATAACGAAAAAGAAATAGGAAATATAGAGAAATAAGATGTTACAACCAAAAAAACCTAAATATAGAAAGCAATTTAAGGGTAGAATGCATGGAGTTTCTAAAGGCGGAAACTTCCTTAACTTCGGTTCATATGGACTTAAAGCACTTACACCAGAAAGAATTACTTCTAGACAAATTGAATCAGCTAGGCGCTGTATATCAAGACATCTTAAAAGGTCGGGTAGAGTATGGATAAGAATTTTTCCAGATGTTCCTGTTTCCAAAAAACCAGCTGAAGTTAGGCAAGGAAAAGGAAAAGGTGCAGTAGAATTTTGGGCAGCAAAAGTACGCCCAGGTAAGATTTTATTTGAGATTGATGGGGTATCAAAGAATTTAGCTATGGCTGCTTTTGAGTTGGCTTCAGCTAAACTTCCCATAAAAACAAAATTTGTTTCAAGGCTTGGTTCATAATGGATAAATTTTCAGAATTATTAAAAACACCTGTCGAAGACTTAAAGAATAAGATTACTGATCTAAGAAAAGAATCTTTGAATTTGAGGTTTCAAAAATCAAGTGGCCAATTGGAAAAGACTGCAAGAATAAGAATAGTCAGAAGACAGATTGCTAGGATTAAAACTATTATTAATAAAGAAGTAGGGAAAAAATAATATGCCTAAGAGAATCTTAAAGGGTGTTGTTGTATCTGATAAAGCAGATAAAACTATAACAGTTCTTGTTAAAA
>CALHTV010000232.1 GCA_938039765.1 uncultured Dictyoglomus sp.
TGAAAAAAGCCTTTCAGGAGATTTACCGTGTTTTAAAACCTGAGGGAATTGCTACGATAGTCTATACTCACAAATCCACCTCTGGCTGGGAAACCTTAATAAATTCACTTTTAGATTCAGGATTAGTAGTAACTGCCTCTTGGCCTATTGATACTGAGATGAAATCCCGTCTAAGAGCTCGAGAATCTGCAGCATTGGCGTCCTCAGTCTATCTTGTGGCAAGAAAGATGAAAAGAGAAAAGATTGGTTGGTATAATGAAGTAAAAGAAGAGATAAAAAAATATATTTATGAAAAGCTTGATAGACTCTGGCAAGAGGGTATCTCAGGGGCAGATTACTTTATCTCTGCCATAGGCTCTTCTATTGAGATTTTTGGCAAATATGAAAAGGTAATGGACTACGAAGGAAATATCATAAGAGCAGATAAACTATTAGAATTTGTAAGAGAAGTGGTAACTGATTATACTGTTCGTCAGATTTTGCATAATGGTATTGCTGGAGAACTTTCAACCCTTACAAGATTTTATATTCTCTGGAGATGGACCTATCAAGAGGCAAAGGTAGAGTTTGATGATGCAAGAAAAATTGCCCAAAGTGTGGGGATAGACTTATCAAAGGAGTGGAACAAGGGATTTATTGTGAAGGAGAAGGAGTTTGTAAGGGTTTTAGGTCCCCATGAGAGGGATTATAAAGAGCTTAAGGATTCTGAAGAACTTATTGATATACTTCACTATGTACTTCTTCTCTGGAAAGATGGGAAAAGAGAAGAAATGAAAAATGTACTCTCCGAGAATAACTTTGGAAATAGGGAAGCCTTTTACAAGGTTGCCCAAGCTATATCTGAGACATTACCTGTAGAAAGTAAAGAGAAAAAACTTTTAGATGGTTTTCTCTCTGGTAAAGAGAGACTGCTAAGTGAACTAAATAATAATGATAGGCAGGGGAGGTTATTATGAAACCATTTTGGATGATAGCAAAGCCTCATAGGGATATAATTGAAGACGAACCTAAAATGGATGTCCTTGCAGCAGACCTATGGGATGTTTTTAAAGGGAGGGCACCCAAAGAATATCAAAATTCTGAAGAATTTTTCAGAAGAACCCACCCAACCTATGGATTGGAAAATCTATTTGCTATTGCAAAAAATAGGCTTCAAGGAAAAGGTGGAGATCCTGTTATCCAACTTCAGACTCCTTTTGGGGGAGGAAAAACCCATTCTTTAATTGCTCTTTATCACAATGCGAAAGAATGGAATGCTAAAGTTGTAGTCTTCTCAGGGGATAAATTCTCTGTAGGGGAACAAGAACATTCCCTTTGGGAAGAAATAGAAAGACAACTTGAGGGAGAGCCAAAAAAGCTAAAGGGCTTTATAACTCCGGGTGGTGAAAAAATAAGGGAACTTCTTTCAGAGCATCAACCCCTCATCATACTATTAGACGAACTTCATGAGTATGCCACAAAGGCATTAGGTGTGAGAGTTGGAGATTCAAATCTTGCCTCTCAAATTATAACCTTTATCCAGGAACTTACTAGTGCAGTAAGAACCTTAGATAAAACTATTCTTTTTGTTTCTCTACCTTCAAGTAATCCCTATAGAGATGAAAAGTCCGAAGAAATTTTGTTAAGTTTGAAAAATATTTTGGGTAGAGTAGAGAAAATTTATACACCAGTGCAGGATGATGAGATTCCGTTGGTAATTAGAAAAAGACTTTTCAGTAGTATTAATGAGGAGGAAGCCGAAAAGGTAATAGACGAATTCTTAAATTATGCAGAAAGGGAAAAATTACTTCCCGAAGGAGTTGAAAAGGCAGATTATCGGGAAAAATTTATAAAAAGTTATCCTTTTCAGCCTGAGGTAATTGATGTTTTATATAAAAGATGGGGAAGCTTTCCCAATTTCCAAAGAACAAGGGGCGTGCTAAGAATTCTTGCCTTGTTAATACATTCCTTAAAAGATTCCCAAATTCCCTTTATAAGATTGGGAGATTTCCCTCTGGAAAATGAAGATCTAAGAAGAGAACTTATAAAGTATATTGGTCCAGAGTATGACAGTATTATAAGTCAAGATATAACATCAAAAGATTCTGGGGCAAAGAAAGTAGATAAAGATCTGGGAGAGGCTTATACTTCCTTCTCCTTTGGTACAAAATGTGCCACTGCTATTTTTATGTACTCTTTTTCTGGTGGACCTGAAAGAGGAGCAACCCTTAGTGAAATAAAGCTTTCCTGTGCCGATACTTCAGCTCCAAGCAGTATCATTGTGGAAGCAATAACAAAACTAAAAGAAAATCTCTTCTACCTTTCCGATACTGGATTATTCTTTACTAACCAACCAAACCTAAATCGTGTTCTCTTAGATAAAATGGAAAATATAAGTGAAAAAGATTTAGAAGAGGAAGAAAAAAAACTTTTGGAAACTTTTTCTAAAGGTCAGCATTTTGAGATCCATATTTGGCCTAATAATTCAAGAGATATTCATGATACAAAGGATTTAAAACTTATTATTCTAAAGGACAGAGAAAAAGCCAAGGAGATTTTTGAAAATTATGGAGATAAACCAAGGGTTTACCGCAATACTCTCATTTTCCTTTCCCCATTGGAATCTAAAAAAATAGATTTCTATAATTTCTTGAAGAGAAAAATAGCATGGGAAAGAATAGAAAGTGATAAAAAACTAACTCTTACCGATGATCAAAGAAGGGAAGTGGCAGATAATGTGAAAAAAGCTAAAAGTGATACTAAGAAACAACTTAGAGAACTTTACCGTATCCTTTTAATTCCTTCAAAGGATGAGTTTAAGGAAATAGATTTAGGTATCCCTACTTATGGTGTTGATATGGATATAGACAAAGAAGTTTATGAAAAACTAAAAAGTGAGAGTGAGCTTCTTGAAAGATTAAGCCCATTAATCATAAAGGAAAAATATCTCAGCGATAACCCTTATGTTTCTACTAAAAATATAATAGAGACCTTTTATAAAACACCAGGAGAAATAAGAATACTCACAGAACAAGTTCTCATAGATGCCATTAAGGAAGGAGTTAAACAGGGTTTGTTTGGGGTAGAATATTTAGAAAATGATGTTCCTATACCTCAATATTTTAAAGAAGAATTTCAGCCAAGATTAGAAGAAAAGGAGATCATAATTAAAGCGGAATTACGCCAGAAAGAAGAAAAGGAGAGAGAAAAAATAAAAGATGAAACTGAGACTTATGTAGCACCTCAAACTTTTGGAGTTAAAGAAGAAGTAGGTTTAAAGGAGAGCGTTAAGTCCTATAAGAAAATTCACCTTAAATTGAAAATTCAACCGGGTAAACTTTCAGATATTTCAAGGATTGTTAAACTTATTACAAATAACTTTAAGGTTATAAACATAACTGTAACAATATCTGCTCAAGATGGAGAAATTCCCATAGAGGATTATGAGAATAAAATTAGGGAAACTATAAATCAAGCAAATATTGAATTAGAAAAAGAAGATTTAGAATAACTAACTTTCATAAAAAGAGAAGTGATATCGATATTCTCGTAGATTTTTACGAGGTCCCAGATCTTTTGAAATTTATTGAACTTGAAAGAAACTTAGAGGAATTGCTAAGGATTAAACTAAATTTGGTTCCTAAGCCTGCCCTACGTTTGGAATTGAGAGATAAAATTTTGAGTGAGGCAGTAGAAGTATGAAAAGAGAATACAAAGTTCTGATGAATTTATGAAAGAAGAAAAAACTAAGAGCGCGGTTATTAGGGAAATTGAGGTGATTGGTGAGGCAAATAAAAATATCTCCGAATCTATAAGAACTAAGTGCCAAGAATTACCATGGAAAGATATGGCAAGAATGAGGGATAAAATTATCCATTTTTACCTTGGAATTTATTACGAAACAGTTTGGAAAGTTATCAAAGAAAGACTACCTGAAATTAAACAACTAATTTCAAAAGTACTTGAAGAATTAAAATTTTAGGGTCAGGTCTTGCAATATAACTTTTCTTCCTTTTCCTCTATCCTTTTAATAGCTCTACTAACTGTTGTATAATGCACGCCCAAACATTCTGCTATCTCCCTTATACTATATCCATATTCTACATGAACTTTATAAACTATTTCGCCCCTTGTCTTATCATCTCAAGCTTTAAATATATGTTCAAGTGATGGCCTCGTTATATATTGTTGAAATTTCGCTATCTCACTTAGTCTCTCTTTATCTTTTGTCAATTTCTTGATTCTCTCCATAAACTTATCCTTCCCTAAATATAGTTGTCCCTTTATTTCTTCTCATGGCGCTTTCGCCTTTAATCCTTCATATACAAACCTTTTATATCAGACTTCAGCCTCTGCCCTCTCTCTAACAAATTGTAAAAAGACTCAGTCTTTTTTCAAGCATGGAAGATCTTCTGTAATACATAAAAAACTCTGTTGTGCCTACGATTGAATTGCTGTGTTTATATATCTCGTTCAGTTATCTTATTTCTCGGGATGAGTTTCCTTCAAGAGTTTCTATAGATGATAATGGTTATTCATAAGACAGTATTCATAAAGTAGCCAGTTGTATCTTCTTACCACAAAACATAATACCTCAAGAAATTTAGTGAAATCTTCATCATTAAGAAATATAAGTGTAATTATGCCTGCATACAACAGAAGAAATCTTTTAGAGATTGTCCTTCCTCAAATACAAATCAAGATTTTAAAGGAGAGTATGAGGTAATAGTATCTGACGATGGTTCAAATGATGGAACAAAAGAATATAAGGATCTGGTATAAAAGCTATCCACTGGACCCATGCAGAAGGCACTGTGTTCCCTTTGTCATCCACCAATGATATCCAGAATCCTTGAGGGGTTACATCTACTGCACAGCTTGATACAGCTTTACCTCCAACCTGTGCTGATGTCAAAACTACTGGAATTTGAGAAAAGGGTGTGGAAAATGTTATCCTTTGTCCATGTCCTGCTGTCAATACTCCATATTGGGGTGCCTCTACAGCTACATTTTCTAATTTTAAGCGTAGTTACCCACTATAAAACTTAAAGAGGAAGCAAAAGGCAAAGAGGGAAAAAGAGGATGGAAGGGGGGACTTTTAGTCCCCCCTTTTTACTTATAATGTTTTTTCATCTCTTCATTCCAAGGCTGAGAGAGAAGAGTTTCTACCAAATTCTTACCTTGTTCAAAACTCTTTGTTCTTGGATCATCCATAACCATTAAAAGAAGACTTGTTCTATCTCCCTCTCGGAAGGCTTGAAGAATTCTTTCCATTCTTAACCACCTTGGTATCAACACATACAACATCAATCTTGAAGGTATTTTCTCAATTTTTTCCCTCTCTATCCCATTCCCATCCACATAAACTGGTATCTCTACAATTACATCGTCTGGAATTCCTGGAATCGCTCCATTGTTGGGTACATTTAAAACAAGTCTCCTCCTGTGATTGTTAACAATAGCATCTACAAATGGAATAATTGATTCCATACTTTCTTCCATAGGAAGCTCCTTTACTATAGAAACATTTGGATCTCTTGCAAGTCTTTCCATCTGCTGAAGCCTCAATTTTAAACCATATAAGTACATAGTCCATCCTATTGGAGAATCAGGACCCCCTGCAGGAAACCATTTCTTCTGTTCATTGAAATCAGTATGAAACCACCAAGGGGATACTGCCCTTGGAGTATCTCCTATAGGAAATAACCCATAAAGCCGATACATCTCTACACTAGCTGGGGAAAGTTCAGCATATTCCCAAGGAGATATCATGTAATCGTAAGAATTCCAAAGTTTTTGGGCCTCCTCTTCTATCCATTTATCTAATATGGGATAAGCATCCTCCCCTTTATATTTAAACTTAGTAAGAAAAATACAATGATTAAATCCTGCCACTTGTTCTTCTACATCCTTAGGATCTAGTTTGAGAACTCTTAAAATTCCAAATAATCCTAAATATCCATGACAAAATCCTACCACTTTTAAACTACTTTCCCTTAAAGCTAAATTGGTGCTTTCAAAAACAGGATTTGAAACCTGCATATACCAAGCATTAGGAGCATATTTCTCTACATCTTTCACCAGCTCTCTCACAAATTTTAATTGCTCATAGGCAGCAAATCCTCCATAGTAATCACTTACCCTATCTCCAAAACCCCGATAATATCCTAAACTCTCCATTATCTCTCTTTCTTTTTCCATATTATGGTAGCCACCAATTTTTACAGTATTTATAACAAAATCTGCTCCTTCAATTGCTTTCCTCCTATCAGTGGTCCTTTCAAGCTTTAGGTTTGTACCAGCCTCTTGCATGTATTTTTCTGCCAAACGGTAAACTAAGTCTAACCTATTCTCATCAATATCCATAAAAACCACGGTACTTCCAGAAAGATCTTTGTAATAATTTAAATCCTGAATGAGTTTCATAGAAAAGGCAACACTCCCTGCACCAATAATAGTAATCTTAACCATAAATCCACCTCCTCTATAAAATTTAATTTTTTTTAAAAAGATTTATATTTGTGACACATTACCCATCTTTCATCTACAAAAACTTTTTCTGGCACCATCTCATGACAAATATCTTCTGCCTCAGAGCATCTTTCTGAAAATTTACATCCTAATTTGGCAAACTCTTTTGCTTCCATTGCTGATAATTTTATTTCTTCTTTCCATTTAAGATCTGGATCAGGTTCTGGTACAGCCTCTATTAATAATTTTGTATAGGGGTGAATAGGATTAAGCATCACCTTTTCTACAGGACCTAACTCTACTATGTTACCTCTGTACATTATAGCAATTCTGTCACTTATATAGTAAGCTGTAGCTAAATCATGAGTTATATATATTACTGAAACTCCATATTTTTCTTTTAAATCCTTAAAAAGATTAACCACTGACATTTTAATAGAAGCATCCACCATAGAAACAGGTTCATCTGCCACTAAAAGAGAGGGTTTAGTTATAAGAGCTCGAGCAATAGAGACCCTCTGAAGCTGGCCCCCAGAAAGTTCATGAGGATATCTCTTCTCAACTTCTCTTGTGGACAAACCTACCAACTGTAAAACTTCTTCTATTCTATCAAAGGCTTCTTTTCTGCTTTTAACTATGCCAAAATTTATAGTTGTTTCTATAAGATAAGAATCCA
>CALHTV010000233.1 GCA_938039765.1 uncultured Dictyoglomus sp.
TCCCTCCCCTTTAATTATCACCTCACTAAGCAGTTCTATCAACAAACTCCATCTTCTTTTGATATTTGAGAGTAGCTTGTGCTGCTGCAAGTCTTGCTACTGGAACTCTAAAAGGTGAACAACTTACATAATCAAGCCCTATTAAGTAGCAGAATTCTATTGACTTAGGATCACCACCATGCTCACCACAAATACCTACTTTAAGATCTGGTCTTGTGCTTCTTCCTTTCTGAACAGCAATCTTCATTAATTCTCCTACACCTTCTGTATCAAGATGCTCAAAGGGATCCTCTTCAACATAGCCTTTGTCTCTATACCTACCTAAGAACTTGCCCTCAGCATCATCACGGCTAAACGCAAATGTCATTTGAGTCAAATCATTGGTACCAAAGGAGAAGAATTGTGCTACATTGGCTAATTTATCAGCTATTAGAGCTGCTCTTGGAACTTCAATCATGGTCCCTACTTTATACTCAATATTAACACCACTTTCTTCGATTACTTGTTTTGCTACTCTATGGATCAATTCTCCTAATACATTCATTTCAGATTCTAAGGCTACAAGAGGTATCATGATCTCAGGTTTAACAGGTAAACCTTCTTTTGCCACTGCAATAGCAGCTTCCATTATTGCCCTAACTTGCATCTCAAAGATTTCTGGGTAGACCATCCCTAATCTACATCCTCTAAATCCAAGCATTGGATTAAATTCATGTAATCTTTTTACTACTGCAAGTAGTTTCTCCTTTTCCTCTAATTCTTTTCCAATAACTCCTTTTGCTTTCATAAGTTCAACTTCTACGGTCAAATCTAAGAGTGGTGGTAAAAATTCATGCAAAGGTGGGTCTATCAATCTTATAGTTACTGGTTTTCCTTGCATTGCCTTGAATAATCCTATAAAATCTTCCCTTTGAACTGGAAGAAGTTTATCCAAAGCCTTTCTCCTATCTTCTTCTGTCTCTGCAAGTATCATCTCCTGAACTAGTGGAAGCCTATTTCCTAAGAACATATGTTCTGTTCTTGCAAGACCAATACCTTCTGCTCCATATTCAAAGGCTTTTTGAGCATCTTCAGGGGTATCAGCATTAGCTCTAACTCCAATCTTTCTTATCTCGTCTGCCCAAGAGAGAAGTTCCTTAAGCTCATCACTCATCTTAGGCGGAATCATAGGTACTTCTCCTAAGATAACCTCACCCGTAGAACCATCTATAGTTATGATTTCATCTTTCTTAACTACCACATCTCCTACAACAAACTGCCCTTTATCTAAGTCTATTTTTATAGATTCACAACCAACTACTGCTGGTTTACCCATTCCCCTTGCAACTACTGCAGCATGGCTTGTCATTCCTCCCCTACTAGTAAGAACACCTTGAGCTGCAGCTAAACCACCAATATCATCGGGTGTAGTTTCAGGTCTAACAAGAATTACCTTTTCACCATCTTTTCCTCTCTTTTCTGCTTCGCGAGAAGAAAATACAACTTTACCAGAAGCAGCCCCTGGAGATGCAGGAAGGCCTTTTGCTATTACTTTCTTCTCGGCTTTCGGATCAATTTGAGCATGGAGTAATTGATTAATTTGCTCAGGAGAGACCCTTAAGATGGCTTCTTCTTTTGTAATTAGACCTTCCTTAACCATATCTACTGCAATCTTTACTGCAGCTGCAGCAGTTCTTTTAGCATTTCTTGTTTGAAGCATATAAAGTTTACCTTTTTCAATAGTAAATTCTATATCTTGTACATCTCTATAATATTTCTCAAGAAGATCCCTCACTTCAAGAAGTTGTTGATAAACTTCTGGCATTTCTTCTGCAAGTTTAGAAATAGGTTGAGGTGTTCTAATACCTGCTACTACATCTTCTCCTTGAGCATTAGTCAAATATTCGCCATAAAATTCCTTCTCTCCAGTAGATGGATTTCTTGTAAAAGCAACACCTGTCCCACTATCATTACCCATATTCCCGAACACCATAGTAACAATATTCACTGCTGTACCATAGGTTTCAGGAATATTATGAAGTCTTCTGTATATAATTGCTCTCTCATTATTCCAAGAATCAAAAACTGCTCTAATAGCCATCTCAAGTTGCTGATAAGGATCCTGAGGAAAATCTTTTCCTGTTTCTTTCCTCACTAACTCCTTATAAGCTCCAACAATTTTTTTCAGCGTTTCTGCAGAAAGTTCACTATCAAGCTTAACTCCTTGTTCTTTTTTATAGTGGTCTAAGATCTCTTCAAACTTTTCATGAGGAATACCTAACACTACGTTTCCAAACATCTGAATAAATCGTCTATAGGAGTCATATGCAAATCTCTCATTATTACTTCTCTTCGCTAATCCATTCACTGTTTCATCATTTAAGCCAAGGTTCAAAATAGTATCCATCATTCCTGGCATTGAAACAGGAGCTCCAGATCTTACAGAAACAAGTAAAGGATTTTCGGGATCTGCAAATTTTTTCCCAGTTTTTTCCTCTATTTTCTTTAAAGCCTCTAATACTTCTTCCATTAGTCCCTGTGGAAGTTGTTTTCCATTATCATAGTACTCTTTACATACCTCAGTAGTGATAATAAATCCTGGTGGCACTGGAAGACCTGCTTTGGTCATATCTGCCAATCCTGCACCCTTACCTCCAAAAAGCAAACGATTTTTGCCATCAGCCTCCTCAAATAGATACACTCTTTTCTTTGACATATTTCATCCTCCTTATCTTTTATATTTTTTTAAACTTATCTTAGAGAATTATACCATAAACCTTAAGTAACAAATTTTAATAAAATTTTAAAAACTCTAAGAAAGTTTACTCCAATCACAAATTTCCCATAACAGAGTTTTTATTTCCCATAGTAGCGATAACCGATTTACTCTCTCCTCTTCATTAGGAGACATTACAAGTACATTATCAAAGAAGGCTTCAATATCTTCAGAAAAGTTCCCCAAAAATTCATAATTAATAAGAACGTTATAATTGGCCCCCATTATTTCTTTTCCTATTTCATCCCTAATTTTTATAAAATCATCATAAAGTCTTCTTTCATAACTTGATATTTGAAGTTCTGGCTTTACCACTATAGGAACAAAATTTTGGGGAAGAATTCTGTAAAGCCTATTTAGAGCTTTGACAACCTTTTCATAATATTTAGAATCTTTAAAAGCCATAAGAAAATTAAGTCTTTTCCCTAATTTCCATAGTTCTTCATAGCCTACATTAATAACTGCCTCCACCACATCAAGAGGGTATTTATCTAAAAGCATATTTCTTAATCTTTGAACTATGAAACTTATACCCTTCTCTAGCTGATCCTTCAAATTTTCCTCATCAAAATTATAATTTTTCCAAGCATATTCCAAAACTTCTCTTACATTCAGTCTTAAACCACCTTCTATAAGAATTTTTAATAATCCTCCGGTAATTCTTCTCAATCCTATAGGATCTTCAGAACCACTTGGAAAAAGATCTAGAGCAAAATATCCCACAAGACTATCAACCCTATCAGCTACACTCAAGACTAAAGATAGAGGATGCTTAGGGATTGAATCTTCTAATGTTCTTGGATATATATAATCTCCAATAATCTGAGGAATAGGATCCCTCTCTCCGCTGATTTTTGCATAGATACTACCCATAGTACCATGTAATTCTGGATATTCACTAACCATTAAAGTTCCAAGATCAGCCTTATAAAGATCTACTGCTCTATCCAAAAGCTTAAACTCTTCCTCTTTTAAGTAAAGGATCTTACCTATCTGCCTCACAAGATTTCTTACTCTTTCTACCTTATCCCTTATTGTTCCCAATTGTTCCTGAAAAATAATTCCACTCAGTTTTTCTGCATATCTTTCTAAAGGATATTTAATATCTTCATTGTAATAATACTCTGCATCGGCAAGACGAGCTTTAAGTACTTTCTCATTTCCTTCTATCACAATCTCTGCATAATCTTTAGTTCCATTCCTTATAACAATAAATTTATTAACTAATCTTCCTTCCCTATTTATTAAAGGAAAATATCTCTGCTTCTTTTCCATAGTTACTCTTAAAACAACTTCAGGTAAATTAAGGTATTTTTCTTCAAAACTTCCAATTAAAGCAGTAGGATACTCAACTAAGTATGTCACCTCATCTAAGAGTTCAGAATCATAATCAGGAACAAAAGAATTACTCTTTGCTATCTTATTTATTTGTTCTAGAATTTTGTTTTTTCTTTCCACATGATCAACTATCACATAATTTTTCCTCATAATCTCCAAGTATGAAGAGGCTTCTTCTATTTCTATCGGATCTTGAGGCAAAAATCTAGGTGGCCTTGAAAATCTAGAAGATTTAACTCCTGCAATTTCAATATCTACAACTTCATTTCCATACAAAACCACAAGCCATCTTATAGGTCTACCAAAAGAGAAATTCACATTTCCCCATCTCATCATTTTAGGAAATCTAACGTTTTTTAATAATTCCTCAATAAAGCTAGGTAATAAACTAATGGTTTTCTCTCCTTCTTTTACTTTTTTAAGAAAAACATATCTCCCTTTTGGAGTTTCTTTTATGTACAAATCGTACAAAGAGGCTCTATACTGCTCTACAAACTTCTTAGCAGCTTCAGTCCATGCTCCATCTTTATAAGCTATATGAGCAGCAGGACCTCTAATCTCATCTTCTTGAGCTTCTTGCATCTCTGCTAAATCAACAACATAAAGTACTAGTCTTCTTGGGGTAGCCCATACTTTTATATCTTTGTAACTTATATTTTTGTTCTTAAAATAATTAAGAGAAAAATTATAAATTTGCTCAATAGCGGGATCTAGAAAATGAGCAGGCATTTCTTCGGTCCCTATTTCTAAAAGTAAATCTCTATACAAGAGATTTTTCCTCCTTTCTCCATGCCTTTTTTAGCAAAGGATAGCCTAGAGCCTCTCTACTTTTTAAGTAATTCTCCGCAGCTTTTGCTGCTAAACGTCTAATTCTTGATATATACTGAGTTCTTTGCACAACACTAATAGCACCTCTTGCATCCAAAAGATTAAAAGTATGAGAACATTTCAATACATAATCATAAGCTGGAAAAGTTAATCCTTCATTTAAAAGTCTATCAGCCTCTTTTTCATATTCATTAAAAAGAAGTCTTAATCTTTCAATATCTGCTAATTCAAAATTATACCTGCAATTCTCTATTTCACTTTGAAGATGTACATCTCCATAAGTAACCTCGTCCTGCCATTTTATATCCTTAAAATCGTCTACTCCTTGAATATACATGGCTATACGCTCAAGGCCATAAGTAATCTCAGCTGATATGGGAAAAAGATCTATACCACCACACTGTTGAAAATATGTAAACTGAGTAATCTCCATTCCATCAAGCCAAACTTCCCAGCCTATCCCCCAAGCCCCCAAAGTTGGAGATTCCCAATTATCCTCTACAAATCTAATATCATGTTTCTCAATATCAATCCCTAAATACCTCAAACTTTCAATATATATCTCTTGAACATCCGAGGGAGAGGGCTTTAATATTACTTGATATTGATAATAGTGTTGAAGACGATTAGGATTTTCTCCATATCTTCCATCAGTAGGTCTTCGTGATGGTTCTACATAGGCTACAAACCAAGGCTCAGGTCCTAAAACCCTAAAGAACGTTGCAGGATTCATAGTTCCTGCCCCAACCTCAATATCGTAAGGTTGTTGAATAACACACCCTTGCTTATGCCAAAACTCATTTAATTTAAATATAATCTCCTGAAACAGCATATTCATACCTCCTGTTCAATTCTACTCTTTATTTTAGACCACACCTCCCAAATTGCTAAATCTTTTAATAGTTTATTACCTCTTTTTTCTATGAGATCTTCAAACTCTGTATTTAGTATAGAATTATACTCTAATATAGCTTTCGTTTTTGTAAGATAAAACCCTATTTTCCTACACTCTATACAAAAAGCTTTGTTACTAGAAATGTCGATATAAATACACTCCTCTCCTAATAAATCTTTACCACATTTCTGACACTTAAGTAGAATTGGACTTAAATACCCAAGCTTTTGTAAAATCTTAATCACAAAAATATTTCCAAGAACCTCATCACTTTTTTCCCAATATTTTAAAAAATAATATATTATCCTAAATATCTCTAAATCCTTTATCTCAAAAGGAATAATCTCTTCTACTTCTTTAATAAACTTTGACAGTGTAAGGAATCTATTAACATCAATAAATATTTCATTAAACCTTTCATAAACCTCCCAATTAATTAAAAGATCTAACTCCTTTCTCTTAACGAAAAACCCTTTTCCCA
>CALHTV010000234.1 GCA_938039765.1 uncultured Dictyoglomus sp.
AAGATAAGAGGAAAACCTATAGAAACTAAGAAAGAAGAGATGGTACACTGGGTAGGTTTATTATTACTTCTTTTTCTTATGCTTATGATAACTCTATTTGATATACTCAGGCTTGGAAAATGAGAGAACGATATACAAGAGTAGTAAAAGTAGGGAATGTGGAAATAGGAGGGAGTAATCCTATTAGGGTTCAGAGTATGACTAAGACTCCAACTATAGATATAAAAGCTACTATAAGGCAAATAAAAGGGCTTGCTAAAAAGGGATGCGAGATCATCAGAGTAGGGGTTCCAGATAAAGATTCTGCCTTAGCCCTCGGAAAAATAAAGAAAGAGAGCCCTATCCCTATTGTAGCTGATATACATTTTGATTATCGCTTAGCATTGATAGCTTTAGAACAGGGAGTTGATAAATTAAGACTTAATCCTGGAAATATAAAGAATCCAAAACATATTTCTCTTATAGCGAGAGAAGCTAAAGCCCGAGGAGTACCTATAAGAGTTGGAAGTAATGCAGGTTCTCTTCCTCAAGAAATTTTAAAAAAGTATGGGGGTGTAACTCCTGAAGCTTTAGTAGAAAGTGCTATTAATGAGGTTAAACTATTAGAGGATAATGATTTCACAGATATCGTAGTTTCTGTTAAGGCTTCTTCTGTCCCTTTAACAGTGGAGGCTTATAGGCTTCTTTCTTCTAAAGTCAATTATCCTTTACATGTAGGTATTACTGAAGCTGGTACTTTGTTGCCAGGAGCTATAAGATCTTCGGTTGGTATAGGTATTTTGTTATATGAGGGTATTGGAGATACTATCAGAGTATCTCTTGCTTCAAGTCCTGATAAGGAAGTAGAGGTAGCTTACGAGATTTTAGATAGTTTAGAAATAAGAAGAAAAGGTCTAAGAGTTATTGCTTGTCCAATGTGTGCTAGAGCACATTTTCCTGTTGGAGAAATAGCCAAGAAAATAGAGAATAAATTTAAAGATTATTCCTTAAATTTGACAATTGCTGTAATGGGTTGCGAGGTCAATGGTCCTGGAGAGGCTAAATGGGCTGATTTAGGAATTGCAGGTTCTCAGAATAGGGTTATAATTTTTAAATATGGTAAGATAATTAAAGAGACTGATTGGAAACACGTGCTCTTTGAGTTAGAAAAGGAGCTAAATATGTGGAAGGAGGTGAACACCAATTAATAATTTTGTAGTGGTCATATTAGGATTCATATTAGGTTTAGGTCTAGGTTATTTTGGAAGAAGATATTTTGAAAATAAAACTACCCAGCTTGCTGAAAAAAGAGCGGAAGAGATCTTAAAGAAAGCTCAAGAAGAAGCAGAAGAAAAGAAGCGTTCTGCTTTATTAGAGGCTAAAGAGGAGATCTTTAAACTTAGAAACGAAGCCGAGAGGGAAATAAGAGAGCGAAGAAACGAGCTTTCTAATTTTGAAAGAAGAATTCTTCAAAGAGAAGAAAATTTAGAAAGAAAAGAAGAAATCCTTGCTAATAAGGAAAAAGAAATAAACAATAAGCTTGAAAATTTGAAAAAGCTTGAAGAGGAAGCTATGTTAGAGCTCCAAAGAATTGCTCAAATGAGTAAAGAAGAAGCAAGAGAAATGCTATTAAGGAGGGTGGAGGAAGAGATTCAAAAGGATATAGCTTTAAAGATAAAAGAGCTGGAATCAAGATATAAAGAAATAGCTGACGAAAAGGCAAGAGAAATTTTAATAGAGGCAATCCAAAGATGTGCTGTTGATCATACAGTTGAGTCTACAGTTTCAGTAGTAAGTTTACCAAGTGAAGAAATGAAAGGAAGAATTATAGGAAGAGAAGGGAGAAATATAAGAACTTTCGAAACTTTAACTGGTGTGGATCTAATTATTGACGATACACCAGAGGCTGTAGTATTATCATCTTTTGATCCTATAAGAAGAGAAATTGCTAGAATAGCTTTAGAAAAATTAGTAAAAGATGGTAGAATCCATCCTGCTAGAATAGAAGAGATGGTCAATAAGGCTAAAAAAGAGGTAGAAAACAGAATTAGAGAAGAGGGAGAAAGAGCTCTAATGGAAGTAGGTATTCAGAATATACATTATGATTTAGTAAGAACTCTTGGAAGGTTGTATTATAGAACAAGTTATGGACAGAATGTTCTACAACATTCTGTAGAAGTGGCAAAACTTGCTGCTGTGATTGCAGCCGAATTGCACCTAGATATTAACCTAGCCAAGCGTGCAGGTCTTTTACACGATATAGGGAAAGCAATTGATTATGAAGTAGAAGGATCCCATGCTTCTTTAGGAGCAGAACTGTTGAAGAAATACGGAGAACATCCTGATGTGATTCATGCAGTGGCAGCTCATCATGAAGAGATACCTTTAGTTAAACCCTTAGATGTTATAATACAAGTTGCTGATAGTATTTCTGCAGTTAGGCCTGGAGCTAGAAGAGAAAGTATAGAGATATACATAAAAAGATTGGAGAAGTTAGAGGAAATAGCCATGTCTTTTCCTGGTGTAGAAAAGGCATATGCTATTCAGGCAGGAAGAGAAGTTAGAGTTTTAGTTAGTCCTGAAGAGGTAGATGATTTGACGGCAACAAGGCTTGCTTATCAGATCGCTAAAAAGATCGAAAAAGAAATGGAATATCCGGGACAGATAAAAGTTACTGTAATTAGAGAGACAAGAGCTGTAGAATATGCTAAGTAGGCCATGAATATACTTTTTTTAGGAGATATTGTAGGAAAAATAGGTAGGAGAGGAGTTGGTCTTCTCCTACCTCGAATAAGAGAAGAATTTAATGTTGATCTGGTTGTTGCTAATGTTGAGAATGCAGCTTCTGGTTTCGGTATTACAGAAAATGTTATTAAAGAGTTGCGTGATTATGGTATTGATGTATTTACAAGTGGTAATCATATTTGGGATAAAAAAGAAGGTATTCCACTATTAGAGGCTTGTGAGAACTTATTAAGACCTGCCAATTATCCATTAGACGTTCCTGGAAAAGGATTTATAATCTTCTCGCATTTTGATAAAAAAGTGGGTATAATTAATATACAGGGGAGAATATTTATGGAACCAATCGAAAATCCCTTTTATGTGGTAAAAAATATAGTTGAAGAAATGAGAAAATATACTAAAATAATATTAGTAGATGTACATGCTGAAGCAACTTCGGAAAAAATAGCAATGGGATATTTTTTAGATGGATTAGTAACAGCGGTAGTAGGAACACATACACATGTACAAACAGCTGATGAAAGAATTCTACCAGGGGGGACAGGTTATATAACTGACCTGGGGATGTGTGGAGCTTATGACTCTATCTTAGGTGTTGAAAAGGAGGCTGTTCTTAAAAAATTTCTTCTCCAAATACCTCAAAAATTTACTGTGCCAGAAAAAGGACTCTTTAAAATGGAAGGGGTGATTATAGAGGTAGACGAAGAAAATGGTAAAACGAAAAATATAATTAGGTTACAAAGGAGGGGAGAGATTTAATAATTTTAAAAGTCTGCCATGGGAAGAACATATAAAGGAGGTAGGTTTATGGTAGAAGTATTAAAAGTTTCCGCTAAATCTAATCCTAATGCAGTAGCAGGTGCATTAGCAGGAGTAATTCGTGAAAAAGGACGCGCAGAAATCCAAGTAATAGGTGCTGGAGCAGTCAATCAGGCAGTGAAGGCAATTGCTATTACACGAGGATATGTAGCTCCAAGTGGCATTGACTTAATTTGTATCCCAGCATTTACTGATGTACAGATTGATGGAGAAGAAAGAACAGCCATCCGTTTTATTGTAGAGCCTCGCTAATTAGTGAAAAGCGTAAGAACCTTTAAAAAGAGGCAGAGGGAAAAGTCCCTCTGCCTCGTAGTTTTATGGTATAATTCTCATGGTGATATAAAAAAAGAAAGGAGAGTTAAGAATGAAGAAGGGAATTCATCCAGAAATGAAAAAAGCAAGGATAGTATGTGCATGTGGTGCTGTATATGAGACTTTATCTATTAAGGAACATATGACAGTGGAAATATGTGCTAAGTGTCATCCATTCTTTACAGGACAAAGAAAGTTTGTAGATACCGAAGGAAGAGTTGAGAGATTTACTAAGAAATATAATTGGGAAATTAAGTAAAATTGAGAGTAAAAATCATTGCTTACACGCCAGAGCCAGAAAAAGTATGTGCTCTGGCAATGAGGCTTTGCCATTATCAGGGAAGTATTGAAGAGTTAGAAGAAAAACTAACTCCTAGTGAGATTTCTCGTTTGTTAAATAAAGCTAAAGTATTGCAACATTTTTCAATATTTGAACATGCTTCTTTTACCTTTTATATTGAAGGAATCTCAAGAGTAACTACTCATCAGCTTGTAAGACATAGAATTGCTTCCTATTCCCAGCAAAGTCAAAGATATGTAAATTTAAAGGGAGAATATATAATTCCTGATACAGTAAAGAAAGATGATCAAAGAATAAATATCTATAAGGAAGTATTGGAGAAAGCCTTTTCTGCATATGAAGAATTGGTTAGATTAGGGGTACCTAAGGAAGATGCTAGGTATTTACTCCCACAGGCTGTAGAATCTAAAATTATAGTCACGATGAATGCAAGAGAACTTTTACATTTCTTTACTCTTAGAACTTGTAATTCGGCTCAATGGGAAATAAAAGAATTGGCATGGAAAATGTTAGGTCTGGTAAAGGAATTAGCTCCTACTATTTTCTCTGATGCGGGTCCTCCATGTTTTAGAGGACCTTGTCCTGAGGGAAAAAGTTGTGTGCCAGAGAGAAGGTGATATCTTATGGAGTTTATAAATGGACCTTTAGGTTGGATAGAAGTTATATGTGGAGGCATGTATAGTGGAAAAAGTGAAGAGCTAATTAGAAGAGTTAGGAGAGCTCAGATAGCTAAGCAAAAGGTTCAAGTTTTTAAACATAGTTTAGATATAAGATATGATAAAGACTATGTAGCCTCTCATACAGGTTTAAAAATAGAAGCAATTCCAGTAAATAGCAGTGTTGATATTGAGAAATTAGTAGAAGAGGATACCCAAGTTGTAGCAATAGAAGAAGGACAGTTCTTTGATATGGGATTGGTGAAAGTTTGCCAGAGATTAGCAGATAAAGGAAAAAGAGTTATTGTTGCTGGTTTAGATCAGGATTTTAGAGGGGAACCTTTTGGACCTATGCCTTATTTAATGGCAGTAGCAGAATATGTAGACAAACTTCATGCTATTTGTATGAAATGTGGCAATGTTGCAAGTAGAACTCAAAGAATTATTGACGGTAAACCAGCTTATTATGATGATCCTATAATTTTAGTAGGAGCTTTTGAAAGTTACGAGGCAAGATGTAGAAATTGTCATGTAGTTTTAAGGAGAGATAAAAATGGTTAAGAACAAAAGAGATTTAGTAGGTGGACAAGCAGTATACGAAGGAGTGATGATGAGAAAGGGGATTGATCTAGCTATAGCCGTAAGAGATCCAGAAGGTCATATTATACTAAAAAGAGAAAGACTTCAACCTTTCTTTAAGAAATGGATAAAGATTCCTCTTTTAAGAGGATTGATGATACTTTTGGATTCTTTATTTTGGGGTATAAAAGCTCTGAATTACTCTACCTCCATTGCTTTCAGAGAAGAGGATAAAACTAATAGTAATTGGGAAATTGGAGTAGCCTTAATATTGGGTTTTGCTCTCTTCATTGGATTGTTTATTATTCTACCTTTATTAGTGATTAGGCCTATAGAAAATTACATCTCCTCTCTTATTGTTCTGAGACTTTTAGAAGGAATAGTTAGGTTAGGTATTTTTATACTTTATCTCTTTAGTATAACTAAAATAAAAGAAATTTATAGGGTGTTTCAATATCATGGAGCAGAACATAAAACAGTATTTTGTTATGAGGCTGGAGAAGAGCTTACGGTAGAGAATTGTAGAAAATATTCTCGTTTTCATCCAAGATGTGGTACTTCATTTTTATTGGTAGTAATGGTTGTGAGCATAATAGTTTTTGCTTTTTTAGGAAGGCAGCCTTTTATTTTAAGGATAATTACTCGTGTCTTGTTGATTCCTGTGATTTTTAGTATTTCTTATGAAATAATAAGATTAGGTTCGGAACGTGTTAATTCTGTTTTTTGGAGAATATTGTTAACTCCTGGATTATGGATGCAGCACTTTACAACAAAAGAACCTGATGATTTACAGTTAGAAATAGCTATAGCTGCTTTGAAGGAGGTGACAAAAGAGGGAAATGATTCAGAAATTAGTTATTGATAAGTTAGAAGAGATTGAAAAAAGATTTGATGAAATAGAAAATTTGCTTGGAAAGCAAGAGATAATTTCTGATTTTAATAAATATCAGTCTCTCTTAAAAGAGAGAGCAAAAATAGAGGAGATTGTTGAAAGGTTTAGAGAGTATAAGAGAATGGTAAAAGAGAAAGAGGATTTAGAGACTATACTTAGAGAGGAAAGGGATGAGGAGTTAAAATTGTTAGCAGAAAGTGAATTAGAAACTCTTAATGAAAGACTTGAAAAAATAGAATTTGAACTAAAGTCTCTGTTACTTCCTAAAGATCCTAATGATGAAAAGAATATCATTATGGAGATAAGGGCTGGTACTGGTGGGGAAGAGGCAGCTCTCTTTGCTGCAGATCTTTTTAGAATGTATTTAGGTTATGCTCAAAAAAAAGGGTGGAAGGTGGAAATTGTTAGTTCGAACCCTACAGGACTCGGAGGTTATAAAGAAATAATTTTTATTGTAGAAGGAAAAGGAGCATATAGTAGATTAAAGTTTGAAAGTGGAGTTCATAGAGTTCAAAGAGTTCCAATAACAGAATCAAGTGGTAGAATTCATACCTCTACTGCTACTGTTGCTGTTCTTCCTGAAATGGAGGAGATAGAAATTGAGATTGATCCTAAGGATCTTAAAATTGAGACTTTTAGATCAGGTGGAGCTGGTGGTCAACATGTTAACAAAACTGAGTCAGGAGTAAGAATTACACATATTCCTTCTGGTATTGTAGTTCAATGCCAAGATGAGAGATCTCAACATCAGAACCGAGAAAAGGCTATGAAAGTACTAAGGGCGAGATTGTACGAATATTATCAACGAGAGAAAGAGAATGAAATTGCTTCTCAGAGAAGGGCACAAGTAGGTACAGGTGAGAGAAGCGAAAAGATAAGAACATATAATTTCCCTCAAAGAAGGGTTACTGATCATAGGATAAATTACTCTTCTTTCCAACTAGAGGAAGTTTTAGCAGGAGAACTTGATGAGTTTATTGATAGGTTGATTCTCGCTGAGAAAGAGGAACAAATAAAGAAACTCTTTGAAGAAGTTGGGGCAACCTCTTAACAAGGTATTAAGTTGGTTAGAAAAGGAACTAAAAGACGTAAATCCAGAAGCCTGTAGGTTAGAGGCCGAGTTATTAATTGCCTTTGTGTTAGGTAGAGAAAGGGCTTTTATTTATACAGTAGATTATTTATCAGAAGAAGAAATAAGAAAACTCAAATTTTTTCTTAGTTTAAGGAGAAAGAAAGTTCCTCTTGCTTATATCATTGGTAAGAAATATTTTTATGATCTAGAATTGATAGTAAAAAGAGGAATATTAGTTCCTAGAGAAGAGACAGAGATATTAGTCGAGGTGGTCAAAAGTACTATTGAGAAAGGTAATATTAAGGAAATAGTAGAGGTAGGAGTTGGGAGTGGTAATATTTCTATAAGTATTGCTCGTCAGTTTGAGAATATAAAGATTTATGCCTGTGATGTTTCTCCTATAGCTTTAGAGGTTGCTCAAAAAAATGCTAAAAAACATGGAGTTTTTAACAGAATTCAATTCTTTTTAGGTCCCTTTATTTATCCTGTTCTTCATCGAGGTTTGAGTTTTGATTTAGTGGTTAGTAATCCTCCTTATATTGCTTCATGGGAAGTACCCTATTTACAGGATGAAGTTAAAAAAGAACCGTGGAGAGCTTTCTATGGTGGATGGGATGGATGTGAATTTTATAGAGAATTTTTCAAACTGTTAAAAGATAAAAAAAAGGGTATGGTGGTGCTTGAAATTTCTCCTTTTATCTATGAGAGAGTTTTAACTTTACTTAAAAGATCTTTTGATAATCTAGTAGTAGAGTCTTTTAAGGATTATTTAGGATATAATAGGGTGATAAAGATAAAATGGCACTAATAGTTAAATTGGATAAAGAGAATCCCGATATAAATGTTTTAAGAAGGGCTTCTAAAATCTTAGAGGAGGGAGGGCTTGTTGCTTTTCCTACGGAAACAGTCTATGGACTTGGAGCTGACGCTTTAAATCCAGAGGCAGTTAAAAAGATCTTTATAGTCAAGGGGAGACCTCCTGATAATCCAATTATTGTGCATATAGGAAAAAAAGAACAAGTATATAGCTTAGTTGAGTATGTTCCTCCAATAGCAGAAAAGTTAATGGAAAGATTTTGGCCTGGTCCTTTAACTTTAATATTTTATAAATCAAATCTTGTTAATGACATAGTCACAGCAGGAAGTCCAAAGGTAGGAATAAGACAGCCTCAAAATAATATTGCATTAAGTCTTTTAGAGATTTTTGGAAAACCTATAGCAGCGCCTTCTGCTAATGCGTCAGGAAGACCTAGTCCTACTCGAGCAGAGCATGTTTTAGAAGATATAGGGGATAGAATTGATATGATAATAGACGGGGGAGAAGTAAGCTGGGGTGTGGAGTCTACTGTACTTGATATTACTTTAGATCCCCCAGTGGTTTATAGGCCTGGAGCTTGTACTAGAGAAGAGATTGAAGAAGTTATAGGTAAAAAAATACTTCTATGGAACAAGAAATTTTCTAAAGATATTCCATCTCCAGGATTAAAGTATAGACATTATGCTCCAGATGTTCCTCTTTATATTATTGAAGAGTTTAATGAAATATGGCAAAATAAAATAAGTAATTGGTTTAAAGAAGGAAAAAGAATAGGAGCTTTAGTTTCCAAAGAGTACGAACATAGATATCCTAAAGAGATTAAAAAATATGTGGTAGGAAGTAGGGAAAACTTGACAGAAGTGGCTTTAAATTTATTTTATTATTTAAGAAAACTTGAAAAAGAGGTAGATATAATAATTTCTGAATCTTT
>CALHTV010000235.1 GCA_938039765.1 uncultured Dictyoglomus sp.
ATTATGAGCAATCTTAAAAAGATAACTCTTAGCTTTTTCTTCATCAATAGATACTCTCATAGCTCTAAGAAAAGTCTCCTGAAGGATGTCTTTAGCTGTTTCTTCATCATTGAGAAGTCTTCTTAAGTATCTATAAATCTCCTTCCCATATAGCTTGAAATATAAAGTAATATCAGTCATTTAAAAATATTATATAACATTAATAAAAACTTTAAAAGCTAATAATTAATATCTTTAGGTTATTGTGTTAAAGAACTGATTATTCTATAATCACATTATAATGAATAAAAAAGTAAAAGATAATTATATTTTCTTTTCTATCATTGTTCCTGCCCATAATGAGGAGCTCTATATAGAGAAGACCATAAAATCCTTAAAAGAGATGGAATATCCAAGAGATAAACTAGAGATCATAATAGTAGAAAACGGCTCTACAGACCATACTCTTGAAGTGATAAATAATCTTGTTCCCTATTGGTTTAAAGTAATCTCTATAAAAGAGGCTGGAGTATCTAAAGCTAAAAATGTAGGTATTGAAAATCTTTCAGAAAAAAGTGAATGGGTAATTTTCTTAGATGCTGATACCTATTTAGGACAAAGCTTTTTAAAAGATTTAAGCCAATTCCTAATGGAAAATAAAGAGAAAAACTTAGGATGTGGCTTTGTTTCTCTTCTACCCTTCCCCAACACCAAATATGCTCGTATGTGGTATCACTTTTACAATTTCGCTAATAGAGTAACAAAAACTACAAGATCAATTCAAATAATAAGAAGGGATCTTCTTAGGGAATTAAAATTTGATGAGAGCTTAAGTTTCGATGAAGATACTATGATGATAAAAGCATGTAGAAAGAGATCACAATATTTCTTTTTTAAGACTAAAAAGGTATTTTCTTCTACCCGCAGATTTGAAAAAAATGGTTGGATAAAACAACTATTTCAATGGATATATTACGCCTCTTTACCTTACGAAAAGAAAAAGAAAATAAAATATAAAGTCTTAAGGTAATCTTTAATATAATATCTTTTTCAAAACCTCCATTACTGCACCTGAGATTACAGGCACGCTAAAATTATCATCTATAGGATTAGGAACAGCTTCGATTATAGAAGCAACTAAGGCTCCTAAAAACACTATGTGAAATGGCATTAAACCTTTAAACCATAAGAAAAAAGCCACCGTGAGAGAAGTACTCAAAAAAGCAAGAGAACCCTCTAAAGTTTTTTCGGAATTTTTGAAAATTTTCCTACTTCCAAAGTTTATCCCAACCCATTTCGACATCATATCTCCTAAAGAGACAAAACCTAAAGAAGCAAAAACCACATCCTTTTCAAATAATGCAAAGCTTATAAAAATTCCAAGCAAGAAATTAGTAATGGAAGAAACTCTTCCCCTTTCCTTCTCCTTAAAAATCCTAATATTTTTTATAATCTCCAATTGAAGAAAACTTTCTACCTTTGAAATTAATATTCTTAGAAGATCTAAAACGAAAAATAAAAGTAAAACAAATCCTATAATAAAAAGTACAATCATTTTAGATAATATAAGGTACAAAGGAATAAAAAGAAGAGCGAAAGGACGCATCATTATTCTCCAAAAGATATGCTTCTCAATATAAAATTTAAAACCATCTCTTATAAGATTTTTAACAGCTTCATAAGTTATAACAAAGACAAGAGCTAAAATAAAAGCTATATCCACTATATTATTTATATTCAAAGAAATAAAAACCCCTATAATAGGAAACATACTCATAGTAAAAACATCACCCTTATTATGGGTAGCTATATTCAACAAAAAACCATAGATACCTATGTAAAGGAATAAAGCTAAAATTTGAAATAGATTAAAATTTTGGATAAGAACCTTTGTGAAAATAAACAAAAAAAGAGATATAGAAGTAGCAAATCCTCTTCCTCCTTTAAAGGCTAAATAAAAAGGATATTTATGCCCTAAAACTGCAGAAAAACCAGATAGATAGGCAAATCCTAAAGGAAAATTAAGGAGAAAATAGACTATTCCCATGGGAATAAAACCTTTTAGAACATCATAAAAAGCAGTCCAAAAAGCCAGAAAATTTCCCAAGGTTTTTTTCACGTTCAAAACTCCAGGATTTCCATCTCCAAGCCTTCTAATATCTACCCCTTTTATCCATAAGGGTAAAAAATATCCAGGCAGAAAGGAACCAAAAATATATCCTAAAAAAACTGATGTTAAACCCCTTAATACAAATCTTAAAAATTCCACTTTATACCCTCCCTTGTAAAAATATTCTATAACAATTAGGTTAGTTATGCTATACTTTAAGACATGAACAAAAAAATTAAACTCCCAAGTTTTTTATTTTTTGATGGAGCCATGGGTACAGAGCTCCAAAGAAGAGGTCTCCCTTTGGGAAAACCCCCTGAGATCCTCAATATTGAAAATCCATCTCTTGTAGAAGAGGTACATAGAGACTATATAAACTCAGGAGCCATGGTGATAGAGACAAACACCTTTGGAGGGAATAGGCTTAGACTCAGAAAATCAGGTTTGGAAGATAAGATTAAAGAAATAAATCAAAAAGGCGTAGAAATTGCCCTAAAGGCAAGTAGAGGAAAAGTATTAGTTGCAGGTTCTGTAGGTCCTTTAGGAGAGCTTATTGAGCCTTTAGGAAATCTAACCGAAGAAGAGGCAGAAAAAATTTTTAGTGAACAGATAGAATTATTAGTAAATTCTGGAGTAGATTTTATTCTAATTGAAACTATGATTTCCTTAAATGAAGCCCTTATTGCTCTTAGATCAGCCAAAAAATTCCATATTCTAGTAGGGGTTACCATGAGTTTTGAGTGGACCGAAAGAGGAGGAAGAACTCCTTTTGGATATGAAGTTGAGTCTTCAATAAAGAAGCTAGAAAAGGCAGGAGCAGACTTTGTAGGAGCAAATTGTGGAAAAGGTTTTGAAGATATGCTAAAAATTGCTCCTCTAGTTAGAAAATCTACTAATTTACCAGTTCTTATCCAGCCAAATGCTGGATTACCTAAATGGGAAAATGGTCAATTAATATATCCAGAAAATCCCGAAAACTTTAAAAAATTTGTAGAAGAAATGATTAAGTTAAATATTAATTACATCGGGGGGTGCTGTGGTACAACTCCTAAACACATAGAAGTATTTAAAGAATTTAATAAATAATTTTCATACCTCATGACGTATTCACTTCCTTGATATTTTACTAAAGTTTAGATAAAATCATAAGAAATAGGAATTGTTAAAAAATGCACGAGTGGGCATTAGCAGAAGCAATTATAAACTCTGCGATAAATATAGCTCAGAACAAAAATCTGAGTAAGGTAGAATCTGTTTTATTGAGAGTAGGAGAAATCCAACAGATAGATTTAGATATTTTAAGCTATGCTATTAAGGAACTTTCTCAAGGGACCCTTTTAGAGAATGCTCATTTTAAATATAAAATTCATCCAGCCAAAATCTTCTGCCACAATTGTGGAAATCTTTGGGATTATTCTGAAAGTTTTTCTAAACTTCAAGAAGAAGAAAAAGAAGCTATCCATTTTATACCAGAAACTATTCATGTGTATGTAAGATGTCCTAAATGCGGAAGTGTAGATTTTGAGATAAAAGAAGGAAGAGGAGTATGGATTGAGGAAATAACATGATGATAGAAGACCCCAGACTTTCTATTATTGATAAAAGATTAAGACAAATAAAAAATATAATAGCTGTTGGAAGTGGTAAGGGAGGGGTTGGAAAAAGCACCTTCTCGGCTCTTGCTTCTCTATTCTTAAAGGAAAAGGGACTTAAAGTTGGACTTTTAGATCTAGACATTTATGGCCCTTCTACTCACTTAATTCTTGACGGTAAAAATTATTTCCCTCAGGAAGACTATGGAATAAAACCTGTAAATATAAATGGCATTTTCTTTATGTCTATCATATATTTCACTGAGAATAAACCCTTAATAATGAGAGGAAAAGAACTCACCAATGCTATAATTGAAGTTTTCACTATCACTAGATGGGAAGACTTAGATTATCTCATAATTGATATGCCTCCAGGGATGGGAGAAACATTATTAGACTTAATAAAAATTAT
>CALHTV010000236.1 GCA_938039765.1 uncultured Dictyoglomus sp.
TAAACCTAATATAAAGTTTGGAATTCCTCTTATAGATTCAATTGCAGCTCTATATAAATTTAGCCTTTCTTCTACTGATTCTCCTGATAACTCTATTAAAAGAAATAAACGATAAAAAATAGTTAAAAAATAATTACGAAAAAGCATTATAACAAATAAAGAAATAAAAACTGAAAGAAGTATATAATTTAATGCTTTAGTTTTACTTTTATTTATAACTAATATATTATTCTTATACTTAACTGATTGAATTATTAGCAATATAAGTGCAACAAAAATACTAAATCCAATTGCTATCAATGGTCCTCGTCCTCCCGAGATAAAAGTAGTAAATATAAACATAATAGACACAAGAAAAAATAAGACTTTATATGCTACTTTCTTAGCTGTAAGAAATCGAAATATGGTAAAAAATAAGGCTACCCCACTAATTCTTCCAACAGCCAAATAATTTGACCCCAAAGCTTCTTTAAAACCTATTTCTCCTGGAGATATTCCTCCCCTTATAATATCAAAAGCTATAATAACAGAGAGAATAATAAACACACTCATAAATCTTATATATGTCTCTTTATCCTGAAAAAGCATTAAAGGTATAAAAAATGCAGGAGAGGTAATAAACAAAAATCTAAATATTTTATCAGTACCATAAATTGGTGCAGATGTATATAGGAGACTAAAAATTCCCAAGAAAACAAGAAACATATAAGGCATAAAAACTTTGACAGGAAAAGGAATGGTCCTTATTTTCTTTTTTAAAATAAAATATATAATACCCACAACAGTTAGAAGCTCAAAAAACATCGTAAGATCTAAAAATTGAGGTAAAAAACTTAACCTTGGATCCGCCTTGTAAACTCCCGCCGTTAAATACAAAGCAAAATAAACTTCAGGATATTTGAAGAAAAAACTAAATATTAAAATCGTAAAAGAGAACAAAAAATTCAAAAACAAATTCATTATAGTACTTAAACTAGTAAATAATTTGAAAACTCTCATTATAAACATACTTTTCTCCTATGCTCGTAAATAATCATTTGTGCTAAAATAATATAAAATTCCCTACCGAAATCCTATAAAAATCAGAAATAAGATTTTCTATTTTTCCCTCACAGGAACAATCTTCCCCTCTTCCAATTTATACTCATTCCCACAATATTCACATACTGCAAAATCTTCCTTAAACTTTAAAGTCGTACCACACTTACATACCCATCCAATTTGTCTTGCAGGAACTCCCACTACAAGAGCATAGGGTAAAACATCTTTTGTTACCACTGCTCCAGCTCCAATAAAGGCGTATTCACCTATAGTCACACCACATACAATTGTTGCATTTGCACCTATAGTAGCACCCCTTTTTACTATCGTCTTTTTAAATTCATGCTTTCTCTCAATAAATGCCCTAGGGTTTAAAACGTTTGTAAATACACAGGAAGGGCCACAGAATACATCGTCCTCAAGCTCTACTCCCTCATAAATACTTACGTTATTTTGTATTTTTACATTATTTCCTATTTTCACCCTTGGTCCTATCATCACATTTTGTCCTATAACACAATTTTTGCCTATAGTTGTGTTAGGTAAAATATGAGAAAAATGCCAGATCTTTGTTCCCTCACCTATCTCTACATTTTCATCTATGTAGGAACTTTCATGAACAAAGTAACTTTTTGAAATAGACATTTTAACACCTCCATTATCACATATCACCTATTACCTTTCCTAATACTTTCACCACTCTTAATCCCTCATATCCGTCAGTCTTAGGCCTTTTACGCTCTTTTACACACTCTACAAAATGTATCATCTCTTCCTTTAAGGGTTCTCTATTTTCTATTGGAATTATCTGCATTTCTTCTTTTTTGGCTTGAGGTACCCCATTATTCCACTCCACTTTATGAGGATAATAAAATAATTTTTCCTTTGTGGTATCATCAAATATCAACATTCCCTTTGTACCTATAACTACTAATTTTTGCTCCTTATTAGGATGCCACCAACTTACAAATATATGCCCTTTAATTCCCCTTTCAAACTCTAAGGAAACTAAAGCAATATCATCTATTTCCTTATTTACAAAAGAGACTCCCTGGTAATAGGTCCTATATGGCTCAGAATTAGTTAACATAAGCATTAGGGATACATCATGAGGAGCAAGACTCCACCAAACATTTTCATCAGTACGTATTTTCCCTACATTAACTCTATGAGCATAAAGGTAAAGAATATCTCCAATTACTCCTTGAGAAATAAGCTCTCTTAATTTTACTACAGCAGGATGATATTGCAATATATGGCCTACCATAATAATTTTCCCTTTTTCTTCCGCTAACCTTACAAGATCCTCTGCATCTTTTGTAGATGTAGTCATAGGTTTTTCTATAAATACATCTTTATCAGCTAAAATAGCTTTTTTTGCAAGCTCATAATGGGTTACAGCAGGAGTTGCAATAGCTATAGCCTTTATTTCATGATTGGTAATAAGCTCGTCAAAATTTTGAGTATAATTCACATTAGGAAAACTCTTTTTTCTTTCCTCAATAATTTCGCTACTAAAATCACAAGCAGTATGAAGCACATTAAGTTCATATAGATTTCTTAAAATATTTTTTCCCCAATATCCAAGTCCAACTATCCCAATAAACCTACCCATTTCCTCCATCTTCCACCCTTCTTTAATAACCCCTATAACTTTTTTCACTTATGGTATTAAAATTCTCTTCCTTCAATCTCATCTTATCATCCATCACCTATCACTTATTACTTC
>CALHTV010000237.1 GCA_938039765.1 uncultured Dictyoglomus sp.
ATAGGATTGAAGGATAATTTAACTGTAGCTCGTACTATGGCTTTTTCAGGTTTAGTTTTTGCTCAAATTTTTCAAGCATTAAGACTTTCTTTGAAAAGGAGAAGGCATTTAATAAAAGAGGCTTTCGATAATAAATATTTAAGTTTAGCTTTAATTTTTTCTTTCATTTTACAATTATTAGTGATGTTTACTTCTATAGGGATCAAATTTTTTAACTTAGGTGTTTTAAAGGTTAATGAATTCCTTTTGACTATTTTAGTTGGTTTGATGCCTATCTATATTTTTATAGGAGAGAGAATGTATGAAAAGATTTTTAAGAGAACTTCTGATATATAGTATTAGTTTTCTATTAATTGTGTTTCTTACGAGCCAACTTTTTTCTCTTGAAAGAAGACCATATGTAGAGAATTCAATCAAAATTGAAAGTAATGAGAGTTTAACCTCAAGGGTTACCTATACTCATGAGATTTCTCAAAACCAAACTACTACCACATTTTATGTAAAGGAAGCTGAAGAGAAAAAATCCGAAGAATTAAAACAACCTGATAAGATTATATATGAGGTTAAGGTAGGAGATACTATGATTGGCATAGCTCAAAGGTATGGGGTGGATTGGAGAGAAATAGCTAAAGTAAATAACTTAAAAGATCCAAACTATTTAGTAGTTGGACAAAAATTAATTATTCCTTTGAAGTCTAAATAATTTATAAATACTTGTCTATACGAGGGTTATTTGGTATAATTCACTTAAGGAGTGCGGACGTAGCTCAGTAGGTAGAGCGAGGGACTGAAAATCCCTGCGTCGGTGGTTCGATTCCACCCGTCCGCACCATAAAAGGGGAGAAATATTAATAAAGATTTTGAAAAAGATATTATTTAATATAAAAAACCTAAATTCTAAGACTTACTTTAGAAACTCTCAGAGCGCCCGTAGCTCAGTAGGACAGAGCAGCGGTTTCCTAAACCGCGTGTCGGGGGTTCGAATCCCTTCGGGCGCACCAGTGTTTGAATTTCCGCGTCACAACCTACCCTACGCTTCAATATATAAATATGGAGGTGGTATTTTTTGTAGCTTCTACCTACACTATAGTTATACTTATCACTTTCTTTAGAAAATTTTATTAAAAAATAAGGAGGTTGAAGAAATGGCAGAGGTTAAACTGGAAAATGTAACTAAAAAATTTGGGGATGTAGTAGCAGTTAATAACGTTAATTTAGATATTAAGGATAAAGAATTTGTTGTTTTAGTAGGGCCTTCAGGATGTGGAAAAACTACAACTTTGAGAATGATTGCAGGACTTGAAGAGGTTACTTCAGGAAATATCTATATTGATGGAAGACTTGTGAATGATGTTCCTCCTAAAGATCGTGATATAGCGATGGTGTTTCAGAACTATGCTCTTTATCCTCATATGACTGTCTATGATAATATGGCTTTTGGATTAAAATTAAGAAAGTATCCTAAAGGCGAGATTGATCGAAGAGTAAAAGCGGCTGCTGAAATGCTTGGTATTGAAAATTTATTAAAGAGAAAACCTAAAGAACTTTCTGGTGGTCAAAGACAGCGTGTAGCTTTAGGACGTGCTATAGTGCGTGAACCAAAAGTTTTCCTTATGGATGAGCCCCTCTCTAACTTAGATGCTAAACTAAGAGTACAGATGAGAGCTGAGTTAAAAAAGCTTCAAAGGACTCTTGGTGTTACTACGATATATGTTACTCATGATCAAACAGAGGCAATGACTATGGGTGATAGAATTGTAGTAATGAAAGATGGGGTAGTTCAACAAGTTGATGATCCACTTACTGTCTACGAAAAACCTAATAATATATTTGTTGCAGGTTTTATTGGTAGCCCTCCAATGAATTTTATTGATGCTACATTATCATCAGATGCAAGAGTTCTAGATCTTGGAAGTTTTAAGCTTGGTATTCCAGCTGATATGCAATCCTTTGTGGCAGAACAAGCCAAGAATTATCTAGGTAAGAAAGTGATTCTTGGAGTAAGACCAGAGCATATCTATGAAGTAAGTTTAATTAAGACGGAAGATTTAATTCCAGAAGCTGTTGCTGATATGAAGGTAGAAGTGTTAGAACCAATGGGTACTGAAGTTTATCTTTATTTAGTCAGTGGTCCAGTTAGTATTGTAGCTAGAGTAGGCTCAGAGACTAAAGCAAGAATGGGAGAAAATGTAAAAGTAATGTTTGACTTAAGAAAGATGCATTTATTTGATCCTATCACACAAGTATCTATAATTTAATAATTTGGAGAAAGGGGTATTAGGTAATGATAAAGAAGGGGGATGTAAAGTCCCCCTTCTTATGTAAAGTTTAACTAACATGTGTTAGTAGGAGGTTTATAAATGATAAAAAAATATTTTAATTTAGTTCTTCACTCTCATCTTCCCTATGTTAAAAAGGCAGGAAGATGGCCTTTTGGGGAGGAGTGGTTTTATGAAGCAATGTTAGAAACCTATATACCCCTCTCTATGGCCTTTTACAGGTTAATAGAAAAAGAAATAGATTGGAAATTGACCTTGGGCGTTACTCCAGTATTAGTTGAACAAATGCTTGACCCTTATATGATCTATGAGACGGAAAAATATATAGAAAATAGAATTGAGCATGTTTATAAGGATTTAGAAATATTTGAAAAAGAAGGAAAAAAAGAGGCAGAGGTTGCCAAGTTTTATATTAATTATTATAAAGATATCTTAGATTTCTTTAGAGATAAGATCTCAATGGATATTTTGGGCTATTGGAAGAAATTACAAAAGGAAGGTTATATTGAAATAATAACCTGTTCTGCTACTCATGCATATTTACCTCTCTTGAGGAAAAATTCTTCTATTTTTGCTCAGCTTTTTGTTGGAAAGGAGACTTACATTAAAAATATAGGAAAAGAACCAAACGGAATTTGGCTTCCTGAATGTGCTTACAAGCCTGGTTTAGAAAAGTTTTTAGACGAACTTGGAATAAAATATTTCTTTGTAGATACGCATTCCATTTTAGGGGGAGAAGCTTTAGGTTATCCTGATTTTCGTATTAAGAAAGAGCTTTCTAAAAGTGTGTATAACCCTTATTGGGTCTCAGATAGCGAGGTAGCAGTATTTGGAAGAGATAGTAGAACAAGTATGCAGGTATGGTCGGCAGAGTGGGGGTATCCAGGAGATGGAGTTTATAGAGAATTTCACAAAAAAGCTGATTCTTCGGGTTTACAATATTGGAGAATAACAGATAAGAGAAAAGGCTTAGGAGAAAAGGATGTTTATGATCCTCAAATAGCAAAAGGAAGAGTATTTGAGCATGCAGAACACTTTGTAGGGGTTCTTGAAGACGAAATAAAAACTGAGGGAATAATCACATCTATGTATGATACTGAACTTTTTGGACACTGGTGGTTTGAAGGAATATGGTTTTTGGAAAGAGTTTTTGAATTGTTGCATCAAAGTAATAAGGTTAAAAGTATAACCTCCTCTTTAGCTTTAGAGAAAAATCCTCCTAAAGAAAGAATTGAACTTCCTGAGTCTTCTTGGGGAAGAGGAGGGAAACACGAGGTTTGGTTAAATGACGAGACTATATCTTTGTGGGAAAAAATTTATGAAATAGAGGAAGAGCATGAATCTCTTATTGATAGGATAAAAGAAATGTCTTTAAATTTGTGGAAAGAGAAAGTAATAAAACAAATTTGTAGAGAGAAACTCTTACTTGAGAGTAGTGATTGGCCTTTTTTGATCACTACTGGACAAGCCAGAGAGTATGGTTGGAAGAGATTTGATGAACATTATAGTAATTACAAAACTCTTATAAATTATCTTGAGTTAAAAGAAGTTACAGTAAAAGATTTTGATTTCTTAAAAAAGTTAGAAGATAAAGACTCTCTATTTTCATTTATAGATTATAAAATTTTTGAAAGGAGGTAAAGGATGGAAAAAGGGATTTATTTCTCTTTAGGAATTCACAACCATCAGCCTGTAGGTAATTTTGATTTCGTCATTGAGAAAGCTTATCAAATGAGTTATAAACCTTTTATTGACTTCTTTTATAATTATCCTAGCTTTCCTCTTAATGTACATTTTTCGGGTTATTTATTGTTGTGGATTGAGAAAAATCATCCAGAATATTTTGAGAAATTAAAAAAAATGTCTGAAAGAGGGCAAGTAGAATTTTTAAGTGGAGGATTTTATGAACCTATTTTGCCAATAATACCCGATAAGGATAAAGTTTTACAGATCAAAAAGTTAAGCGATTATATATACGATAAATTTGGACAAAAACCAAAAGGAATGTGGCTTGCAGAAAGAGTATGGGAACCCCATCTTACGAAATATATCTCTGAGGCTGAAATAGAGTATGTAGTAGTTGATGATGCCCATTTTCTTTCCGTAGGACTTAAAGAAGAGGAACTTTTTGGTTATTATCTTATGGAAGAGCAAGGCTACAAATTAGCTGTTTTTCCTATAAGTATGAAACTTAGATATTTGATACCTTTTGCAGAGCCTAAGGAAACTATAAATTACTTAGAGACATATTCTTCCTATGGAAAGGATAGGATAGCACTACTTTTTGATGATGGGGAAAAATTTGGATTGTGGCCTGATACTTATAAAACTGTTTATGAGGAAAAATGGCTTGAGAGATTTGTAGAGGAATTGAAAAAAAATTTTTTAACAATAACACCTGTTAGTTTAAGTGACTACATGAAAAAAGTGCCTCCAAAAGGGAGGATTTATCTTCCTACTGCTTCTTATAGAGAGATGATGGAATGGGTCTTATTTCCAGATGCCCAGCATGCCTTAGAAGAACTTGTGGAAAAATTAAAAGGAGAAAGTACCTGGGATAAGTATGCCCCTTTTATAAAAGGGGGTTTTTGGCGAAATTTTCTTGCCAAGTATGACGAATCGAATCACATGCAAAAGAAAATGCTTTATGTATGGAGAAAAGTTCAAGATTATTCAGAAGATATGGAGAAAAAAGAGAAAGCCATTGAGGAGGTTTTACAAGGTCAAGCTAATGATGCATACTGGCATGGTATATTTGGAGGGCTTTATCTTCCTCATTTAAGAACAGCAATTTATGGGCATCTGATTAGAGCAGAGAAATATATAGAAGAAACTAAGTTTCATTACAACATTTTAGACTTTGATTGTGATGGTAATGAAGAGATATTAATAGAAACTCCAATATTTAACCTATACCTTTCTCCTACTTATGGGGGGTCTCTATTAGAATGGGATTTTAAGGAAAAACCCTTTAATCTTACTAATGTTCTTACTAGAAGAAGAGAGGCCTATCATTCTAGATTATTTAATCTAAAAGAAGAA
>CALHTV010000238.1 GCA_938039765.1 uncultured Dictyoglomus sp.
AAAAGAAAACTAAAACACATAAATGGAAGAGAAGCAGTTATTTTATGGTACAGATATATAAGAGATCATGATTATAATGCTTTATCTTTGTTATTAGAATATAATAGAGAAGATGTTATGAATTTAAAAATATTAAAAAACAAATTACTTAATCTTTAACTTACATCCAACATTGAAAATCCTCTTCAAATATATCTAAAGCCAAAGAGTAAGATAAAGCTCTACATCCAATACAATCTTCTATAGGACATAAATAGCATTTTCCTTTTAATCTATCTTTTGTAAATTTATTCCTAAATTCTATAATTTTCTTATAAATCTCATCGAATCCTTCTCTTGTTAAATTACCTAATATTATTGGGAATCTCCTACACGGAAACACATCTCCATTAGGCATAACCGCACATGCTTCACCTAAATTACATATAGCCCCAAGTATAGTATTTTCTTCAAAATTTGCATAAAAAGCTTTATAAATAATCAAATCCTCTGGTTTTAAGTCTACCCATGTAGCTATTCTCTCGAGTATCTCATACCACTCCTTAGACTCTAAAACCATATCTTTAATATTTTTCCCCCTCCCTAATGGAATAAATCTTTCCAATATAAACCCTTTTGCTCCAAGGTTTTTTGCTAATCTATACATATCATCTATTTCCTTATAGTTATATTTAGCTAAGGTAAACATTAGAATAAAATCAAATGATGTCTTATTAATATTCTCTATAACTCTTTTAAAACTACCTATTCCCCTTATAAGATCATTAGTTTCCTCTTTAGCCCCTTCCAAAGAGATCTTCAGATACTTTAATTTCTCAGATCTCTTTCTAATAACCCTATCAGGCAATAAAGTACCATTGGTTATAATATTTATCTCTTTTACAATATCAATCTTATCTAACTCAGCTAATAGAGAATTTAGATGTGGAAATAAGAAAGGTTCTCCCCCTGTAAGGTTTATAGATAAATAATTAATATTTAGTTTTTTTAAAGAATTTGTAATATTATAAAGAATATTAACTAAATTTGAATAATCCAATTCATTTCTTCTATCAAAAGCATTTTGGTAACAGTGCTTACATCTTAAATTACAAAAATCTGTTATATGCCACTGAAAAGAAAATTCTCTCCTCATCTCTTTTCAACTTTTATTTTGATATAATTAAAAACAACATCTATGAAAGGAGGTTAATACAAAATGGTAGAATGCAAGATACAAAGAAATCTAAAAAATTGCAACTGTACCTACGAGCCTTGTCCAAGAAAAGGTATCTGTTGCGAATGCTTAGCCTATCATAGAAGCCATGGTGAACTTCCAGCATGTTACTTTCCTCCAGAAGTAGAAAAAACCTACGATAGATCCATTAGAAGATTTGTCTCCTTATATAAATAGAGAGGGAAGTACTAATCTTCCCTCTCTCCCTTTGGATCAATATGAACAATAACCTGAGAGTTTTCTATAGAATTTTTAATATAATTCTGAACTCTTAAAGCCAAATTATGAGCTTCTTTTGCACTCAAATTATCCTCAACCTCAATATGTAGAGTAATGTATTTCTGATTTTGATAATCATGAACAGACAAATCATGAAAATTAAGCACTCCTGGAACTTTTGAAACTGTTTCTTCAATTTTCCTAACCAAAGCCTCACTAGGTGCTTCACCTATAAGAAAATTAGTGGAGCTTCTTAAAAGATCAATCCCAATCCAGCCTATTAGTAAAGCCACACCTAAACCTATTATTCCATCAACTCTATACAAACCTATTTTAGTCCCTAAAAGGCCAATAGCTACAATAGTAGTTGCAATAGCATCACTTCGATGATGCCATGCATCAGCAATTAGAGACGATGATTCAATTTTTCTACCTAAGAAAACTGAAAATCTTGCCATCCATTCTTTAAAAAGAGCAGAAATTATTAAGATTATAAAAATAATTAAGTTAAATTCTACTTTTTGAGGTTTTAATAATCTCTCAAAAGATGCCTTCCCAAGATCATAAGCTACAATAATTAACAAAAAAGCTATAATTAAAGTAGATATTTGTTCTATCCTTCCATGCCCATAAGGATGCTCTTTGTCAGCCGGTTTACTACCCAATTTAAATCCTAAAATAACCACAACAGAAGTCAAAACATCAGAAAGAGAATGAAAAGCTTCAGCAATTAACGAGATACTACTTAAATACACACCTGAAAAATACTTAAATACAAACAGGATGAAATTGCCTATTATACTTATCCAACCTTCTAAATAGCCAACCCATTTTCTTTCAATTTCTTTGTTAGAGAAAATCTTTCTAAAAAACCAATCATTAAAGCTCATTCTCTTAATATCCTCCAAACAAAAAAACCTCTTCTCCCTTAAGGCAATAAGCTAAAAATATATGCTTTTAGGAATTATATTCCCTTCGGAAAATTTTGTCAAAATTACCCCACGAAACTTTTAACTGCCTCTATTAAGGCTTTTATATTCTCTCCGGGAGTTCCAGGAGAGACTCCTCCCCCTGCTGACAATATAAGGCCCTTTTTTTGACCAAAGTTTCTTAAAATATTCTTTACACTTTGTTTCACGTCTTCTTCTTTACCTTTAACAAGGACATCTAGAGGAGGAACATTTCCCATCAGGCATATTTTACCCTGAGTAAGATTATAAACCTCCTTTATATCTTGTAGATGAGTAAAATTAAAGAGATTTATACCTGTGTCTGGCAAATGTTTATAATACACATTATTATTAGTATCGTTATGATAGATCTTAACAGGAAAATCGAAGCTTGAAAAAATCCTCTTAAGAGAAGGATGAGCAAATTCTAAATAATCTTCTTCTGAGAAAAATCCAATAATGTCATCTAATACTAAAATACCTTCTATCTCATGTAATACCTCAATTTGAGCGGTCAAAAAATCAATTACTAAATCTGTAGTGACATCTATAAGCTTCTTTATTTCTTCGGGATATAATTTCACAGATACAAGAAATTCTGTTACTCCCATCAAATGGGAAGCAATAGCAAAAGGTCCCCTTGCAGCAACAATTTTGATTTTTTCACCTAATTTATTGACTTTCGGCTCAATATATTTATAAAATTCTAAAACTATAGGCATCAATCCATCAGTTTTAGGATTTGGTTTCTTCAGTTTTTTTACAAAATCTGGCAAATCATCGGCTGAAGTCAAAATAGGTTCAATATTAGGGGTAGAATCAGGCTTAAAAACAATTTTTGCCCCAAAACCAGATGGCTCTTGAGCCATACCAAACTCAATCCAATAATCCGGTATAAAAATAACTTCTGGAAACCTTTTTTTAATCTCTTTATAGGATTCTAACCAAACTTCAGTAATAAAATAAAACTGTAAGTGAGAAATGCCTAAATATCCTGGTATCCAAGGACTATCAACAATAAGAGCAATAGGAATTTCGCTCTGTTCTTTAAAATTTACACAATCTAATAAAACTTTCCATTGTTGATCGTTCACTTTATAGAAACCTCCTTATGGATAAATTTTTCTCCCCTTTTCATCAGGAATACCTGTTTTTCTATAGAAATATGTATTAATAACATCTCTCCACTCCTTCGCATGTTCTATTTGCAAATTGAGTTTTCTTAACACTCTCTCGTATATTTTATCATCAATTCTACCTTTTAATTCCAACCATCTCTTCCTTAATTCTTCTGCTTCTTCTACCCCTTCAAAATGAGAATCATAAATAAATTGTAATAAAGTTTTACCAGACTTTAATTTAAAACTATAAGGTACTCTGTGAAAAAATAATAAAAGCTCTTCAGGACAAGTATCAATATCGTCATAAATCTCTCTCCAAGGAGAACGATACTGAAGAGTATAGCCGGTACCCCGAGAAGTTCTATCAACTCCTATTGCCTCATAATTTGCTCTATGGTACGTTCCCCAATGAGAATATTCGTAACCTTCAGGATTAGGCCCATAATGGTGTCCTGGATTGACCATCCATCCAAGGCCTAAAGGGGTGGTATATTTTTCATATATTTCATGAGATTTTAATAACATATAAGATATATTCTCAATTACCTTTTTATCCCATCCAAAAGTAAGTTTTATCCAGCGTTCTATAATTTCCTCCACTTTCTCATCTGGATTCCAAGCTAATTCTCCAAAAGTATATAAATTAGCTTGAGCTAAATCGTGCCCAGTCCAATTAGGTTCATCTCCTACATTCGATACCCCTGCTATTCCATTGTTTCTCTTCTCAAAAATATTCCCTTTTAATATCTCTTTAACTTTCGATCCTTCTCCTTTAGCAAAAGTGTCAAACTCTAAGATCTCTTTCCATAAAGTTCCTAAATAACACAAATGGATCTGTTGGCCAGTATATTCTTGGGTTATTTGCAGTTCTAATATCTGATTAGTACTTTCTAAGCCCCCAAAAAGAGGATTTACTGGCTCTCTAACCTGAAAATCCATAGGCCCATACTTAATTTGGAGTATCACATTATCGTAAAACTTTCCATCAAGAGGTTTGAAATTCTCATAAGCTGCTTTGGCTCTATCTGTCCTTACGTCCCTCCAATCCTGTAAACAATTGTAAACAAAAGCCCTCCATATAACAAAACCACTATGGGGCTCTAAAGCTTCAGCTAACATATTCGCTCCATCAGCATGAGTTCTACCGTACATATATGGGCCTGGGTTAAACTCTGAATCAGCCTTTACTAAAAATCCTCCAAAATTAGGTATATATTCGTATATCTCATCGACTTTGTTTTTCCACCATATCGAGACTCTTTTATCTAAAGGATCTGCAGTACTCAATCCCCCTAAATAAATAGGTGAAGCAAAATTAATGGATAAATATATTTTTATCCCATAATTCCAGAGGATCTCAGAAAGCTTACTTAATTTCTTTAAATAGTTAGAAGATATTAATTCTACCTCCTTCTTCTTAACATTTACATTATTAATAACAATTCCATTTATCCCTATCGAGGAAAGAAGTCTTGCATAATCCTCTATTCTCTCATTTAAAAGAATTTTGTTATCTCTAAAAAATAAAGA
>CALHTV010000239.1 GCA_938039765.1 uncultured Dictyoglomus sp.
AGTGGGAGGAAATGGAGAGTTAATATTTGAGGGTGGAAGTTGGATAATCTCTGAGAAGGGAGAGGTACTCTTTGAGGGAAGGATATTTGAAGAAGACATTACAACAGTTGATTTAGAAAATCTTTCTCCTATTTCTTATAGATCCGAAGATATTTCTTATTTGTATAATGCTCTTGTTCTTGGAGTAAGAGACTTTTTTAAGAAATTAAATTTTAAGAAAGCAGTAATTGGGCTTTCAGGAGGAATAGACTCAGCTTTAGTAGCGTGTATAGCTACCGAGGCTTTGGGAAAGGAAAATGTGTTAGGAGTATCTATGCCTTCTCTCTATACTTCCCCAGAAAGTATAGAGGATGCTAAAAAGCTTTCAAAAAATTTGGGTATTGAATTTAGAGTTATACCTATTAATAAAATTTTTCTTTCTTATTTAGAAGAACTTAATTCTACCCAAAAACCTATCTTAGATTTAGCAGAAGAAAATGTTCAGTCAAGGATAAGAGGAAATATTTTAATGTTTATTTCCAATAGGGAAGGATATATAGTCCTTGCTACAGGAAATAGGTCAGAAGCTCTTACAGGTTATTGTACTCTTTATGGAGATACAGCAGGAAGTTTAGAAGTTATAGGAGATATTTATAAAACCACGGTTTATGAATTGGCAGGTTTTGTGAATGAAAAGGAAGAAATTATTCCTAAAAATATAATTAAGAAGGCTCCTTCAGCAGAGTTAAGACCTGGACAAAAAGATGAGGATACTTTACCTCCTTATTCTATTTTAGATCCTATTCTGAAAGCTTATGTAGATGAGGCTAAATCTATTCAAGAAATAATTGAGTTAGGCTATGATAGAAAGGTTGTGGAAAGTGTAATTAGTAGGGTAGAAGAAAGTGAATATAAAAGAAGGCAAATGCCTCCCATTTTAAGAGTAAGATCCAGGAATCCTTTAAAGGAAAGATTTCTTCCATTGGTTTATGAAATCCTATGATATAATTCATTAGATTAAGTTTCAAAAAGAGGAGGTGCTAAATTTTTATGAGGAGAAATCGTTTTACAGAAGAGCAAATAGATGAAAAAGATTTATCCTATTTAAGACAGCTAGCTCATAAATGCAGAGGTGACATATTAAAAATGACCACCTTAGCTGGTTCTGGACACCCGGGAGGCTCCATGTCCTCCATAGAAATGTATCTAACTTTATATTATTTTGCCAATGTAGATCCCAAAGATCCTAGGAATCCTGATAGAGACAGGATAATTATAAGCCATGGTCATACTTCTCCAGGAGTCTATTCAGCTCTTGGGAATCTTGGATTCTTTGATATTGATGAGGTAATTGCTTATTTCAGACTCGCAGGGAGTATATTTGAGGGACACGTGGAAAGATATGTTCCTGGAGTAGAATGGAGTACTGGAAATTTAGGACAAGGACTCTCAGCAGGATGTGGTATGGCCCTTTCTGCAAGGCTTCTGAATAAGGATTTTCATGTTTTTGTAGTGATGGGTGATGGAGAGCAACAAAAGGGTCAAATTTCTGAAGCAAGGAGATTTGCTATTAAATATAATCTTTCTAATTTAACAGTTATTATAGATTATAACAAGCTTCAGCTCTCTGGACCTCTTTCAGAAATCATGCCCCAAAATATTAAAGAGAATTATCTTTCTGATGGCTGGGAAGTTATAGAAGTTGATGGACATGACTTTGCAGCACTGTATAAGGCTATAAGAGAGGCAATTCTTGATAACAAACCAACGGCTATATTAGCTCATACTGTTATGGGTAAGGGAGTTTCTTTCATGGAGAATAAGTTTGAATTCCATGGGAGAGCTCTGAAACCTGAGGAATATAAAAAAGCTCTTGAAGAATTAGGAATTGAAGATGATCTAGAAAAGTACAAGAAGATGAGAGAGGAATTTAAACCCATAGGTAAACACCATATAGAGCCATATCCCGTTAAGATAGAGATAGGAACTCCTATAACTTATGAGAAAGATGTAAAAATAGACAATAGAGGTGCTTTTGGTAAAGCTCTTGCAGATTTAGCCAGATTGAATATTGGAAAATATGAAAAAACTCCTATTGCCGTAATAGATTGTGATCTTATGGAGTCAGTGAGAACTCATGAGTTTGGAAAGATTGCTCCCCAGAATTTCTTTGAGGTAGGAATTCAAGAGCACCATGCAGCAACCCTTTCGGGAGCTTTATCTTCTCAGGGAGTTATTACCTTCTTCGCAGATTTTGGGGTTTTTGGAGTAGATGAAACCTATAATCAGCATAGATTAAATGATATTAATTTTACTAACTTGAAAGTAATAGTTACTCACTGTGGCCTTGATGTAGGGGAAGATGGTAAAACCCATCAATGTATTGACTATATTGGTGTTTTTAGAAATCTTTATGGTTTTAAGATTATTATTCCGGCTGATGGAAATCAGACTGATAGGGTAATAAGATATGTAGCAAAAGAGTTTGGAAATTTCTTAGTTGCTATGGGTAGGTCTGTGACTCCTATCATTACTGATGAGGAGGGCAATCCCCTTTTTGGAGGAAATTATGAATTTATATATGGAAAAATGGATAGAGTAAGAGATGGAGATAAAGCTGCTATTATTACTTGCGGACCTATGGTATTTAGAGCAGTACAGGTGTGGGAAAGGTTAAAGGAAAAGGGAGTTAAGATAAAAGTATTCAATTTCTCTTCTCCTAAGGAAATAGACTGGAAAGCCTTAGAAGAAGCTGCTAAAACAGGTTTTGTTATAACTTATGAGGATCACAATATAAATACAGGAATTGGAAGCATAATAGCAGAAGCTCTGTTAGAGGGAGGATATAAGGTTAAATTTAGAAAATTTGGAGTAAAAGAATATGGACTTTCTGGAAAACCTGATGCATTATATAAATTGCAGGGCTTAGATGTGGATTCAGTGGTAGATGAAATTATTAAAGAGTTAGAATGATAAAAGGAAGGAGGATTTTTATCCTCCTTCCTTTTATAATTTAATCTCTTCTAAAAATATTTTCTTCCGTAGGAGGCCAAAGAATATTTTCTTCCTGAAGGAGATTGAAAGTATAGATTTCTACGTTTTCTGCTACTCTTTCTTCTCTTTCTCTTATAGCTCGTAGAAGTCGAGCATATACCCTTTCTATTTCCTTTGCTAAATAATATAATTCTTCATTGGATTCAATTTTGCAATTCCAAGTCTTTTTGTCAAATTTAATATTAAGAGGTCCTTGATAACTTTCTAAAGGAAGAAGCATAAGTTCTGTGGTATTTTGTCCCCACTTTTCTACCATGGTTCTGGCAATGGCTGATAATAATTTTTCGGAAAATTCTATTACCTTCTTTCTTGCTTCTTCTTCCCAGAGCTCTAGATAATCTTTAACCTCTATAGTCTCTAAGGCATAAACGCTTAAAAAACCATAAGGAGGAAGGATGACAGGAGGAGGATTTGTAGGTTTACCATCTTTGAAGATCCAAAATTTAATGTCTTCTGCACTTCTATAAAGAACTACACCACTAAATTCTCTATTTTGGAGGGCTGTAAAGAATTTATTAGGTATAATTGTATTAGCATCAAGATCTAGATAAAGAGGTTTTCCTACATAAATAGCTGAAAGTACCAGGATTAAAACCTTGTCCGTAGGATAATAGGTTATCTTTCCAAATCCCTGCTGGATATGTCTCATTATATAATCAACAGCTTCTAATTCCTCTAAGGTTTTATGGTCTTCAACTTTTGCAAAAAAGGCTTTTCCTTCGAAGACAAAAATTGCTCCTTTAGTACTATTTTCTTGGTAAATAATAACTCCTGTAGATTTTTCGGTTCTTAATTTTTTGATAAATCTCTCTGGATTTAATAATGCAGTAGGGAGGTTTTCAAACTCAGGCTTAATTCTCTCTAATAAATACATAAATTCTTTCATCTCATTAATCCCCCATAAAAAATTCCCTCT
>CALHTV010000240.1 GCA_938039765.1 uncultured Dictyoglomus sp.
ATTTAGCAAGAGGATTTCATAATACAATTGTCAATTCTCTTTATGTTATTGCTAATATTTTAAAACAAAAATATAACATAGAGGCAGTAGGCTTTTCTGGAGGGGTTTTCAAAATAAGATACTTATACATTTAATTTATGATATTTTTAAAGATTTTAGGATTTACTTTCATAGGGACATTCCTCCTAATGATAGTGGAATTTCTGTAGGTCAATTACAGGCAGCTTTAATAAACTAATTTTTATAATTTTAAAAAGGAGGTAACTATGTGTTTAGGTGTACCAATGAAAATCATCCAAAAAAAAGATGATAATACTGCTATTGTCGATATGGGTTCAAGTACACTGGAGATATGTACTGCTCTTACTCCTGAAGCAAAGGAAGGAGATTATGTTATAGTACATGCAGGATTCTCTATAAGTATTCTTTCTGCCCAGGAAGCAGAAGAAATCCTTAATATTATAAATGAATACTGAAGAATTAGTTAAAAATATAATAAAAATATCAAAAAAAGAAATAAATATAATGGAATTCTGCGGTACTCACACCCATGAAATGTTTCGCTACGGAATAAGGCAATTACTACCCTCAAATATTCATCTTCATTCTGGTCCCGGATGTCCTGTTTGTGTTACTTCCGAAGAGGATATAGACTACATTATTTATCTTGCAGAAAATTATGACTTAGGAATAATTACCTTTGGTGATCTGATAAATGTACCAGGAAGCAACAGAAATCTTAATATTCTAAGAGCAAAAGGAAAAGAAGTAAAAGTAATATATTCTCCTTTAGAGGCTTTAAGTATTGCAAGACAAAATTCTCACAAAAAATATCTTTTGATAGGAATAGGTTTTGAAACTACAGCTCCAAATCTTGCCTATACTTTAATTAAAGCTAAAGAAGAGAACATAAAAAATCTCTATTTCTTATCCCTTCATAAATTAACTCCTCCCGCTATGAAAGCTATTCTTGATATGGGAGAGATTAAACTTCACGGTATAATAGGACCTGGACATGTTTCTACTATAATAGGAAGAAGGGGTTGGAAAGATATATTTGACAAATATCAGGTTCCTTTTGTAATTACAGGATTTAAGCCCGAAGAGATTCTATATGGGATATATCAATTGATAAAAATTATTGAAGAAGAAAAGCCAGCCCTTATAAATGCCTATGGAAAAAGTGTAAAAGAAGAAGGAAATATAAAGGCTCAAGAAATTATGTATAAAGTCTTTAAAATAGGTCCAGCCAACTGGAGGGGTTTAGGAATTATAGAAAATAGTGGCTTACTATTGAGAGAAGAGTTTGAAGAATTTGACATTAGAAAAATATATTCCGTAAAAGTAGAAAGCAAGAAAAATGATTTATGTAAGTGTGGAGAAGTACTTCGTGGGATCATAAAACCTACAGAATGTCCTCTCTATAAGAAGGTATGTACTCCTGAAAATCCTAAAGGACCTTGTATGGTATCTGCCGAAGGAACTTGCTCTGCATACTACCTCTATGGAGGAGAATAATTAATGGAAGAAATAATTTTACTTTCCCATGGGAATGGAGGGGAAAGCACAAGAAGATTAATAGAAGAAGAAATTTTAAAATATTTTGGTAATGATATATTAAATCAACTTTTAGATTCTGCTATTTTTGATATAAAAGGTAGATTAGCCTTTACTACAGACTCCTTCGTGGTATCTCCTATATTCTTTAATGGGGGAGATATAGGAAAACTTTCTATCTATGGTACAATAAATGATCTTTCAGTAATGGGGGCTAAACCTTTGTATTTAAGTGTAGGTCTCATTGTTGAAGAAGGATTATCTTTTGAAGAGTTTAGAAAAATTCTCTTATCTATGAAAGCAGCAAGTGAAGAATGTGGAATAAAAATTATTACAGGAGACACTAAGGTGGTAGAAAGAGGAAAAGGAGATAAAATATTTATAAATACTTCTGGAATAGGAATTATAGAAACTAGCTTAGATTGGAGAGGAAGAGGCATAGAGCAAGGAGATATAGTAATAATAAATGGTGGAATAGGGGAGCATGGACTTTGTATTATGATCCAAAGATTAGGAATTAAAGTAGGGGAAGAAGTTAAATCAGATCTTGCACCATTAAATTCCTTGGTTTTACCCCTTTTAAAAATTTCTAATAATATAAAATTTATGAGAGATCCTACAAGGGGTGGCGTTGCAGGAGTACTTAATGAAATTGCTCAAAAATACAGTGTGGAAATAGAAATTGAAGAAGAGAAAATCCCTATTAAACCCTGGGTAAGATCTGCAAGTGAGATTTTAGGTATAGATCCTCTATACTCTGCCAATGAAGGAAAGGTAATTATAATCGCGAGTAGAAAAGATGAGGATAAAATTATGAGCTTCCTAAAAAATCATCCTCTAGGAAAGGATGCAGAAATTATTGGAGAAATTAAAGGCAAGGGAAATAGGGTTTATCTAAAAACCAAATTGGGTACAAGAAGAATCCTTGACCCATTAAAAAGGGATTTACTTCCAAGAATATGTTAAAAATTTAGAAATTTATAAAAGGGGAGGATAGAGAAGATGACTCATATAAAGATTGAAAAGGGTAAATATGAAGGGATATTTCCTGATAATTGGAAATTTTGTGTAGGAAGTGGTAGATTAGGACTTGCTCTTCAAAAAGAATATATAGATGCCCTTTCTTTTGTTAAAAAAAATATAGACTTTAAGTATATAAGAGCCCATGGTTTACTTCATGATGACGTGGGAATTTATCGTGAAGATATAGTGGACGGGAAAGAACTCCCCTTTTACAACTTTACCTATATTGACAGGATATACGACTCCTTTTTAGAGCTTGGTATTCGCCCTTTTGTAGAAATTGGATTTATGCCTTCAAAACTTGCCTCTGGAGATCAGACAGTATTCTATTGGAAAGGTAATGTTACTCCTCCCAAAGACTACAAAAAATGGGAAAAGTTAATTAAAAATGTTGTAAAACATTTTATAGATAGATATGGAGAAAAGGAAGTTACTCAATGGCTTTTTGAAATTTGGAATGAACCTAACTTAACTGTATTTTGGAAAGACGCAGATCAAAAAGAATACTTCAAATTATACGAAATCACATCAAAATCTATTAAAGAAGTTAATGAGAATATAAAAGTTGGGGGACCTGCTATTTGTGGAGGAGCAGATCATTGGATTACAGATTTTCTAAACTTTTGTTATAAAAACAACGTACCTGTAGATTTTTTAACACGACATGCCTACACAGGCAAGCCTCCCATCTATACCCCCCATCTTGTATATCAAGATGTAACTCCCATTGAGTATATGCTAAACGAGTTTAAAACTGTTCGAGAAATGGTAAAAAATTCTCCCTTTCCCAACCTACCCATACATATAACTGAGTTTAACAGTTCTTATAATCCCCTATGCCCTATACATGATACACCTTTCAACGCAGCCTATCTCGCAAGGGTACTAAGTGAAGGTGGTGACTATGTTGACTCCTTCTCCTACTGGACCTTTAGTGATGTATTTGAAGAAGCTGATGTTCCAAGGTCAATTTTCCATGGAGGATTTGGACTTGTAGCCTTTAACAACATTCCTAAACCAGTCTTCCATATGTTTACTTTCTTCAATGCTATGGGAAAAAAGATTCTTTATAGAAATGAGCATATATTGATAACTGAAAGAGAAGATAGCTCAATCGCATTTGTTGCTTGGAATGAAGTAATGAGAAAAGAAGAAGCAACAGAAAGAAAATATAAAATAGAAATACCTATCGATCACAAAGAAATCTTTATAAAACAAAAACTAATTGATGAAGAATATGGAAATCCATGGGCTACCTGGATTCATATGGGTAGGCCCAGGTATCCTACTAAAGAACAGATAGAAACCTTAAGAGAAGTAGCAAAACCTAAAATAAGTACTTCGAGGACGACAGCCAAAGATGGCTACGTAACCATTGAATTTACATTAGGCAAAAATGCTGTGACTCTATTTGAAATAAGCAAGTTAACAGATGAGTCCCATACCTACATAGGTCTTGATGATAGTAAAATACCAGGTTATTAATTAAAAAGGAGGAAGAAAT
>CALHTV010000241.1 GCA_938039765.1 uncultured Dictyoglomus sp.
CTCAAACAGGTCTAATTAGAGAATTTCAAAGAAGATTAAATCCTCTCTTTAATCCCTCTTTTTTTGAAGTGCTAATGCAGACCATAGACATAATGAACTATAAACTAGAAGAAAGCAACATTAGAGAAGCAGATATCGTGATAATTCCTGAAGTAGATCAATACGAAACCTTCAGTTTTGAAAAAGCAAAAGAAATAATTAAAAAAGGAGAGATTGCAGCTCGAGAAAAAATAGACCAAATCAAGAATATCCTAAAGAAAAAGAAAAGAAGATTTTGGTTCTTTTAATAATATCTCACAATCTCTTCTAAAGGAAGTCTTGACCTTGGTGCAGGATCTTCATCAGGATATCCTAAGGTCATTAATTGAATAACCTCTGCCTCTTCTGGCAAATTAAGTACTTCTTTAACCTTATCTTGATAGAAAGATCCAATCCAACAAGTTCCAAGTCCTTCCTCAACTGCTTGAAGATGAATATGAGTAAGAGCTATAGCTACGTCAATATAATGAGCTGGAACTCCACATCTCATAATATAATTTTTATCTAGTACGTAAGCAACAATTATCACTGGAGCTTGTAACATAAAGGGTTGATGAGGCGATGCTTCCTTAACTAATTTTTCTTTCATATCTTTGCTTCTTACAACAATAAATCTCCATTCTTGTCTATTTCTAGCAGAAGGTGCTAATCTAGCAGCTTCTAAAACTCTCTTTAATTTTTCTTCCTCCACATCTCGATTTTGATATTTTCTTACACTTCTTCTTTTTTTAATGGCCTCAAAAACATCCATTATTTATCTCCCTCCCTTTCCAACTCTTTCCACCTTTCTCCCATCATTCTTAGTCTCTTAATCCTCTCTTCTATAGGAGGATGAGTACTAAAAAGATTACTTTTTTTCAATGGACTTACAATAAAAAGCGGAGCTGTCATAATATTAACTCTCTTCATTGTCCTAGAACTACTGGCGATTTTTTCCAATGCAGAAGCAAGACCTTCAGGATATCTAGTAAGCATGGCAGCCATTGCATCTGCCATATATTCTCTCTGTCTTGAAAGAGCAAATCTCAAAAAAGTAGCTAAAAAAGGAGCAAACAAAGCAATAACTAAAGACATTATTCCTAAAATACTCTCCTTTTTGCTTGTTTTTCTTTTAGAATAATAGAAGGATCTCTTCAACGTATCCCCTAAAATTACAATGAGCCCTACCATTACTGTAGCAATTGTTTGAAGCCTAACATCATAGTTTTTAATATGAGATATTTCATGAGCTATTACCCCCTCAAGTTCAAGCCTATTAAGCATTTTAAGTAATCCTTTTGTTACAACTATAGAACTATCGCTTGGAGCTTTTCCTACGGCAAAAGCATTTGGAGATAATTCATCCATTACATAAACTTTAGGTGTAGGAATTCCTGCTGCAATACTTAGGCCTTCAACAAGATTTATGAGATAAGGATATTCTTCTTTATTAGGTTCTCTAGCTCCACTATAGGTTAAAATTATCTTATCACTATTTTTATAGGAGTAATAGTTAGTAAAAAAGACTAGAAAGAAAGCTATGACTGTACCTATTTCTCCCATCTCGAAATACGAAATTACAGCATAAAAAACAATATACAACAATAGAGAAATAAGAAAAACAATTAACCACGTTCTTCTCTTATTAGACTCTATAGCCTCATAAAATGTAAAAACTTTCTTCATCTATACTAAAAACTTACCTTAACTGCTTTTCTCTCTTCAAGATTTTCTACCTCAAAATATTCTTTAGGTTTAAACCCAAACAAATTTGCAATAATAGAATTTGGAAAAACCTGGAGAGACTGATTGTAAATCATTACAGTATCATTATAAAACTGCCTAGCATAAGCTATTTTTGACTCTATGCCGGAAAGCTCTTCTTGTAACATCATGAAGTTTTGACTAGCTTTTAATTCAGGATAGTTTTCTGCAATGGCAAATAATGTTTTCAAAGCAGAAGTCAATCCTTCATTAGCCTGAGCAGCCTCTCCAGGAGTTTTTGCTCCCACCATCTGAGCTCTGTACATTGCAATCTTATCAAAAACTTCTTTTTCATGAGCAGCATAAGCTTTTACGGTCTCTACTAGGTTAGGAATTAAATCATATCTTCTTTTCAATTGTACATCAATTTGAGCCCAAGCATTTTCAACTCTATTTCTAAGTACTACTAAACGGTTATATATGGTTATTATAAAAGCAATTAAAAAAAAGACTATCCCTACTATTATTAAACCAATCATTTTCTAATACCCCCTTAACTCATTATTTTAAAAATCATTCCCAACTCTGGAGATATTTAATTTGTTCCTCACTTAAAGAATCAATTTCTATACCTGCACTGTTAAGTTTGATTTTAGCAATCTCTAATTCTATCTCATGAGGCACAGAAGTAACTTCTTTAGGTAGATTTTTACTATTTTCTAAAAGCCATTTCATTACTAAAAATTGAATTCCAAAAGAAAGATCCATTATTTCTATAGGATGTCCATCACCCGCTGCTAAATTTATGAGTCTTCCCTCAGCAATTACAAAAATTTTTCTTCCATTAGAGAGTTTATATTCTTTTATATTATCTTTAATCTCATTCTTTTCAATAGAAATCCTCTCTAAAGCTTCCATATCTATCTCCACGTTAAAATGCCCTGCATTAGCAAGAATAACCCCATCCTTTAAATAGGGAAAATGTTCCTCATTAATAACTTTGCAATTCCCTGTAGCAGTTATAAAAACATCTCCTTTCTTTACTGCTTCTTTCATAGGCATAACCTCAAAACCTTCCATATAAGCCTCCAAAGCTTTAATAGGATCCACCTCTGTTATAATAACTTTTGCCTTTAATCCTTGAAGTTTATGAGCTATACCTCTTCCTACCCATCCGTATCCTGCAACTACAAAAGTTTTTCCAGAAATAAGCAGATTGGTATTTCTCATAAAGGAAGCAATTGAAGATTCTCCAGTACCAAAGCGATTATCAAAAAGAAATTTTAGTTTAGAATCATTCACGGCCACTACAGGAAAATCTAAACCTATATCCTTGGCTAAAGCCTTTGCCCTCATGACCCCAGTAGTCGTTTCTTCCCCAACTCCTAAAACCTTATTCTTTAAATTTTGATATTTTTTGTATAAAAGCACTGTTAAATCAAAACCATCATCAATTATTAAATCAGGCTCTCTTTTTAAAACCTCTTCTAGATTTTGCTCGTATTCGTCATAGGTTTCTCCTCGCCATGCAAAAACCTCTACTCCCTCTTTAACTAAATAAGCTGCTACATCATCCTGAGTAGATAAAGGATTACTACCAGTACAGACCACCTTTGCCCCACAATTTTTAAAGGCTAAAGCAAGCCTAGCTGTTTTTGCCTCTAAATGAATACACATTGCAATAACCTTATCCTTAAATAGATCGAGAGGAGAAAATTTGTTTTCTAAAAAATTTACAACAGGCATAAAATTTTTAACCCAATTAACTTTCTTTTCCCCTGATTTCCATAGAGTGATATCTTTTATTCTACTCATTTAATTGCACCCTTATTTCTTTGCATAGCTATGAGTTCTACTTCACTTCTTAAAACCTGCAAAAATAAGTTATTCCCAGCATTTCTATTTTCCTGCATATATTTTTCAATTCTTTCTTTCTCGTAAGATAAAACTTTGATAAAATCCTCCAAAGTGAAAATGGGTAGGCCAAGTTCGTTAACCTCTCTTCCAATTCTTGCAAACTCTTCTTCTAGCAAAGTCTTTAATTTTAAAGCTCTAGATGACTTAGGATGTAAAGGAGGTAAAAATAAATTTTTCTTTCTTGTTTGGTATTCTTTTTCTAGAAGAGTCAAAACTTCTAACAACTCTTCATCAGTAAAATTTGGAAATTCTTGAAGAAATTTGTACACTAATCCTTCAAAAATTAGAAACAAATCCCACTGTTTTCTCGAAAAATCAACAGGTTTTTCTTCAACTCTCTGAATAGAATAAATTTGAGCTTCTTTAAGATAAACACAATTATTAGGACAATTTATACTTACGAGCCTCTTAGTACCGCAACACTCAGCACATATTAACCCGCCAAGAGCGGGACAATTTCTTTTTCCCTTTCTTTTATTACAAGAAATACATTTTGCCATACTTCAAAATTATACCACGTTAACTTTAAAATAACATTAATTGAATAGGTATTTTTATAATTATATAATAGCTACACAAACTAAATTTTTATTTCGGAGTAAGAAAATAGATTTGGAAAGGGCGATAATCATTAAAGAGATAGAATCCATACAGGAAAAACTTCTTAGAATGGGAAGCATCGTAGAAAAGATGCTTCACAAAACTCTTGATTCCCTAAAAACAAGAGATCTAAATCTAGCTCAAGAAGTTATTGAAACAGATAAGTTAGTTGATGAATACAATTGGGATATAGAAAACCAATGTCTCAAGGTGTTATCTCTTCATCAACCAGTAGCTAAAGATTTAAGAATTATAACTTCTACAATGAAAATTATAAAAGACTTAGAAAGAATAGGAGATTACTCTGTAGACATAGCTAAATTTGCATCAAGTCTTTTAAGATATTCTTTTGAGATTCCTCTCTCAGATATTATCTCTCTAGCTTCACTTGTAGAAAAAATGGTTAAAGAGACAATTAGAACCTATTCAGAACCTGATTTGAATAAATTAGAAGAGCTTTCTTCATACTA
>CALHTV010000242.1 GCA_938039765.1 uncultured Dictyoglomus sp.
AAATAAAGATTTTACAAAGCATATAGAAGTTGTTGATACACTAATAGAGCAGATGGGTATTGAAGATAAAACTGTAATAAGAGTCTACAATAAGATTGATCTACTAACAAGAGAAGAACTGAATTATATTAAAAAGGAATTAGATTATAAACCGTCAGTTTTTATTTCAGCTAAAGAGAATATAGGAATTGATAAACTGAAAAAACTGATAATAAATGAATTATTAAAGGGTGCAAGAAGATATAGCATTAACGTACCTTATGAAAAATTCTCAATTTTTCAAAAGTATAAGAGCAAAATATATATTGAGGAAGAAAATTATAAGGAAAAATTTATTGAGATTAAGGCGAGAATTCCTAAGGAATATAAAAAGATATTAGAGGAATTAAGAGGATAATATTTTATAGAAAGCTATACCGTTTTCGAACATATAATCGTTATTAAAAAAGATATATACTTTTTCTGCTTTTAATTCTTTTATCTTAGAAGCATATTCTAAAAGTTCTTCCTCAGAATATCGATAAGAATACCATCTACTTCTTCCATGAAATCGTATATATACATAAGAAGTAGTATTTATAATTTCTTCTGGAAGCTTAGGAGCGCTGACTGATACAAAAGTAATACTATTTTCTTCTAATCTTTCGAACACTTTGTTATTAAACCAGTCAATTCTTCGAGGTTCAAAAGCAAATTTTTCTCCTAATTTAGTGAATTTGTGAAAATCTATTATTTTATCTAAATAATCTACCTTTAAACTAGGAGGTATTTGAAAAAGATAAAGATCAATGAAGGGATTTAAAGGTTGAAATAGATTATAAAATTTTAACCAATTTTCTTGGGCTTTTTCATTAAACTTATACAAATGGGTTATAGATCTATGTACTTTGATTACAAATCTTAATTTTTCTTTATATTTTGTCCAATTTTCTACAGTTTTTTGGCGAGGAAAATGGTAAAAAGTACTATTTACTTCAATAGCATTAAATGGGGTGTTTTCTATATACCACTCCAAGCTTCTTTTAGGATTCCAGGAGTAATTCCATCCTGAAGTACCTATTAAAATTTCCATATTTTTATTATATACTATAATTGACTTTAGGTAACTTTTATTTTATACTAACTTGATATATTTAGCTTATAATTTTTTAGCGATTTTGTACCTTCCATTTATATCATTTAATTTTCATTAAATTGCTATTTTAGAACATTCTTCATAAAATACTTTCCAAAAAGGAGGTTTAAAAAGATAATGTCCTACGAGGATTTAGCACTCAAAACAAGAGCAGAATTAGCAGAAATTGCAAGAGAGCTTAAAATTCCTGGATACTATCGTATGACTAAAGAAGAGATGATAGAAGCAATTACCAGAAGACTAGAAGAAGGAGAAGAAACAGTTTTGGAGCAAGAAGAGGAAAAAGAAGTTACAGTGTCTCTTCTAACAAAAGAGAAGACCGAGGGGGAAACAAAAGAGATTACTAAAGAGGAGAAACAAGAACAAAAAGACAGGGTTATAATAGATGGTTTTGAATGTGTATACAAAGAAGGTTATTTAGAAATTCAGGAAGAAGGTTATGGTTTTATTAGGAAAAACTTTAAACCAAGCGATGAGGATGTGTATATATCTGCTTCTCAAATTAAGAAGTTTGGTTTAAGGTATGGAGATCTAATTGGAGGAATGGTAAGACCCCCAAAGGAGAACGAAAGGTGGTATGCAATCTTAAGGATAGATACAGTAAACGGAAGAGACTTGATGCATTCACGTCAGAGACCTAAATTTGATGATTTGATTCCTTTTCATCCTACGGAACGATTGAAGTTGGAAACTGCTCCTGAAGAGGTTGATACTAGGTTAATTGATTTACTAGCTCCTATAGGAAAGGGTCAACGAGGGCTTATTGTTTCACCTCCAAAAGCAGGAAAAACTACTCTTTTGAAAAAAATTGCTAATGGAATTTCAGCTAACCATAAAGAAGTAAAATTATTCATATTACTTATAGATGAAAGACCGGAAGAAGTAACTGATTTTAGAAGATCAGTGCAAGGAGAAGTGATTGGTTCAACTTTTGATGAACCCCCAGAAAGGCATATACAAGTTGCTAAATTAGTTCTTGAGAGAGCAAAAAGACTAGTAGAGTATGGAGAACATGTAGTAATTCTTCTTGACAGTATAACAAGGCTTGCTAGAGCTTACAACTGGGCTGTTCCTTCTAGCGGTAGAACTCTCTCAGGGGGTGTGGAACTTGCTGCTTTGCATCATGCCAAAGAATTTTTTGGGGCTGCTAGGAATATAGAAGGGGGCGGAAGTTTAACAATTTTAGCTACAGCTTTGATTGAAACAGGTAGTAGAATGGATGATGTAATATTCGAGGAGTTTAAGGGTACGGGTAATATGGAGTTAGTCTTGGATAGAAAGTTAGCTGATAGAAGAATATTTCCAGCTATAAGTATTTCAAGATCTGGTACACGTAAAGAAGAACTACTGTATCCAGAAGATCAATTAAAAAAGATATGGTTTTTGAGAAGGACACTAATTGGACAAGAGGAAGGAGAAGCTATCGAGGGATTAAAGAGAATGCTTAGAGAAACAAGGAATAACGAAGAATTCTTAAGATTTATTGACAGTATTATAAAGAAGGGTAATACAATAAGAAGGTAATTTATTTTTATAAGTATGAGGTAATGGACAGTGAAGAGAATAATTTTAGGGATTTTGTTAGTTTTACTGTTAATTTTTATAGCTCTAATATTCTATCTTCCTACAAATTTGAGGGTTGTTTTATATACCTATAACAACAAAAGCCAATTACTTGAGAGAAAAGAAATAAGTTTAAAGATAACTTTATTAGATAGAATTTTCAAAGAGAATATATATAAGAAAACTTTACAACAGTTAATTGAGATCTCTTTAGAAAATAAAGATAATTTTCCTATCCCTAAAGGGACTAAGTTGCTTGGTTTATCTGTTAAAGATGGCATTGCATATGTGAATTTTTCTGAAGAATTTAGAAAAAATCACCCCGGAGGCAGTTTAGGAGAATTATTGACTATTTATAGCATCGTGAATACACTAACTGAATTTCCTGAAATTAAAAAGGTTCAAATACTCATTAATGGGGCTATATTAGAGACTTTGGCAGGGCATATAGATCTGACATCTCCTATAGAAAGAGACCTCTCAATTGTTAGGTAAAAAAATGAAAATAGGTATAGTCTCAGATATCCATAGTAATTTGCCTGCTATTGAAAGAATTTACAACAACCTTGAAAAAGTTGTGGATGAGATCTATTCTTTAGGAGACATTATAGGTTATGGTCCTTATCCTAACGAATGTGTGGATTTTTTAAAATATTTTAAATTTTCAATTTTAGGTAATCACGATGCAGCAGTTATTGGTTTAAGAGAGTATAATGATTTCAATGAGTATGCTAAGTTTGCTATTGAATGGACTAAGGATAATTTATCTTGGGAATATTTAGAAAAGTTAAAAAAATTTCCTCAAGTTTTGGAATTGGATGATGTTTATCTTGTTCACGGTAGTTTAAGAGATCCTTTAGATGAATATCTTATAAATTATTATTCTGTGTATGCTAACTTCGAATTGATGGAAAAAAAGATAGCATTTTTTGGACATACTCACTTAGCTGGTGCTTTTTTATATTCAGAAAAGGATAGAGAAATTTATTACATTAACTTTGCAGAAGGAGGAGAATTAAAAATCAGAAAAGGATATAAGTACTTGATAAATCCAGGTAGTGTAGGACAACCTAGGGATGGAAATTGGAAAGCAAGTTATGCTATATATGATACTAATTTAAATATTGTAGAATTTAGAAGAGTAGAATATGATTTAGAAAAAACCCAAAAATACATGCAAGGATTGGGCTTTCCTAGATATTTATGGGAAAGATTACAGTATGGGAGGTGAATTATAGTGAAAATTCTTGTAATGAGTGATACCCATGGAGATACTAGTTTTTGGGAATATATAAAAGATTTAGTAAAGGAAAGTGATTACGTAATCCATGCAGGGGATGTTCTTTATCATGGTCCAAGAAATCCTCTTCCATCAGGATATAATCCTTCTAAATTAGCTGAACTCATAAATAATTCAGTACCCTTTTTCATAAGTAAAGGAAATTGTGATGCTGATGTGGACCAATTAGTCCTAAATTATCCTTTGGCTTCACCATATATTTTCTTATTTTTTCCTCCTTTTAGAATACTTGTTATTCACGGAGAAAATATGGAGGAGGATAATTTCTTTGGTTTAGCAGATAAATATAAGGTGAATCTTTTAATTTTTGGCCATATTCATACTCCTGTATTGAAAGAAAAAAATGGTGTAATTTTGCTCAATCCTGGAAGTCCGGCTTTACCTAAGGTCCCTAACAAAACTGTAGCTATTATTGAGGATAAAAAAATAGCTATAATAGATATTGTAGATAAGAAAGAAATATATACTCTTCACTTGACTTAAGAGAAAAATTTTTATAATATTAATTCTAGCACGGGGCATGGCGCAGTTGGTTTAGCGCGCCTGGTTTGGGACCAGGAGGTCGCTGGTTCAAGTCCAGCTGCCCCGACCATAGAAAAGTGAAGAGCGGGAGTAGCTCAGGGGTAGAGCATCAGCCTTCCAAGCTGAGGGCCGCGGGTTCAAATCCCGTCTCCCGCTCCAAAAATTTAATGGGCTTCGCGCCCATAGCTCAGGTGGATAGAGCGGCAGACTTCGAATCTGCAAGTCGGAGGTTCAAGTCCTCCTGGGCGCGCCATACGTAAATTTTTGAATATAAATGGTGAACGTAGCTCAGGATGGTAGAGCGCTGGGTTGTGGCCCCAGTGGTCGCGGGTTCAAGTCCCGCCGTTCACCCCAAAATAAAAGAAAAAGCGCCCGTAGCTCAGTAGGACAGAGCAACGGACTTCTAATCCGTGGGTCGGGGGTTCGATTCCCTCCGGGCGCGCCATTCTTGAGCCGTTAGCTCAACTGGCAGAGCACCTGACTCTTAATCAGGGGGTTGCAGGTTCGACTCCTGCACGGCTCACCAGTTGTGCGAGGGTGGCGGAATGGCAGACGCGCTAGACTTAGGATCTAGTGGGATTTTCCCGTGTGGGTTCAAATCCCACCCCTCGCACCAAAAGAAAAAATAGAGATATAATTATACTGGCGCGGGAGTAGCTCAGGGGTAGAGCGTCTCCTTGCCAAGGAGAAGGCCGCGGGTTCAAATCCCGTCTCCCGCTCCAAATTTTTATATATAGGGATCTCAAAACCTCAGATAACTATCTGAGGTATTATTTTGTTATAGGGAGGTAAGATTAATGTCAATTGATGAAAGCAAAGTCAAGTATAACATAGAGAAACTTCAGGGTAGTAGGATTAAAGTAAATGTAGAAGTAGATAATGAAGAAAGAGAAAAAATTCTAGAAAGAGCCTATAAAGCTCTGGTCAAGAGAGTTCAAGTACCAGGATTTAGAAAAGGATATGCTCCTCGTCCGGTTCTCGAGAAATATTTAGGGAATGAAGCTTTTGAAGATGAGGCTGTGAAAATTGTAGCTAGAGATGTTTTAAATTTGGTCTTAGATAGAGAAAGGATTACTCCTTTACAAGATCCTTATTTTGACATACCTGAAGGTTGGAAAGAGAATGAAAATCTTAAATTTTCTTTTATATTAGAAGTACCTCCTGAGTTCAAACTTGGAGAATATAAAAGATTGGGGATTAAAAGAAATAAGATAAATATATCTGAGGATGAAATAGATAGAGTAATTGAGCAGATAGAGTTACAACTAAGTAAATTAAATCCAGTAGAAGAAGGCAGTGTAGAAAAGGGCGATGTGGTTTATTTGGAGAGAGAAAGGGAAGATGGTACTCAGTTACCTCCATTATGGTTTACTCTTAATGGAAAGGTATTACCAGATTTAGAGGAGAAAATTTTAGGGATGACTCCTGGAGAAGAAAAAACTTTCGAACTTACTTTTCCAGAAGACTTTTTTGAAAAGGATTTAGCAGGGAAGACTTTGTTGTTAAAGTGGAGAGTTAAGAAGATATGGAGGTATGATAAGCCAGATAAAGAAACCTTTCTCCAAAAAGTTAATGCTAGTTCTATGGAAGAATTTAGAGAAAAAGTTAGAGAAAGCATAAAAGAAGAGAGAGAAAAGTTCGAGGACGATAGAGTTTTTTCTGAGATATTAGACAAGATCTTAGAAAGTACGGAACTTGATCCTCCATTAAGTTATGTTCATTATCTAGCAGAGAATATACTTAGGGAATTTCTTAATGATCTTAACAGAAAAGGATTAAGTTTAGAAGATTATCTTTCCCAAAGAGGTACAACAAGGGATGAGTTTATTAATGAGGTAATAGAAGATGCTCGCAAGAGGATAAAAATTGAAATGATCCTTGACAAAATAGCAGAAGTGGAGGATATTAATATCTCAGAAGAAGAACTTGAAAATGTAGTGAAGGAAATTGCAGAAAGTGAAAATAAGGATTATAAGGAATTCAGAAAAGAATTGGAAAGAGAAGGAGTCTTAAATAGCTTAAAAAGAAACTTATTAAGAGAGAAAGTCAAGGAATTTCTCATAAAGGAAAATGTGATGGAGGAGGAATGAATTTTTATGACTTTAGTTCCTATAGTTATTGAACAAACTCCAAGAGGCGAAAGGGCTTACGATATATATTCAAGACTTTTAAAAAGCAGAATTGTTTTCTTGGGAACTGCTATAAATGATGATATTGCAAATTTAATAATAGCTCAACTTCTTTTTTTAGAATCTGAAGACCCTGAAAAGGATATATATCTTTATATAAATAGTCCTGGTGGTGAAGTTTCTGCTGGTCTTGCTATCTATGATACAATAAGACATATAAAACCGAAGGTAGCTACAGTATGTGTAGGGCAGGCAGCTAGTATGGCTGCTATTTTGCTTGCTGCTGGTGATAAAGGGAAGAGATATGCTTTACCTCATTCAAGGGTTATGATCCATCAACCTTTAGGGAGTGCTTATGGTCCTGCAACAGATATTGAAATTCATACCCGGGAGATTTTGAAAATTAAAAGAATATTAAACGAAATCTTGTCGTATCACACTGGTCAGCCTATAGAAAAAATAGAGAGAGATACTGATAGAGATTACTTTATGTCTGCTTATGAAGCTAAAGAATATGGTATTATTTATGAGGTTCTAGAGAGCAAGAAAGGATAGGAGAACAAGATGGCAGAAAAGAATATTCGTTGTTCTTTTTGTGGAAGAGAGCAGAAGGAAGTCAAGAAATTAATAGCAGGTCCTGGTGTTTATATATGCGATGAGTGTATTAATTTAGCTTATAACATTCTCGAAGATGAAAAAAGAGAACAAGAGGAAGATTTTGATCTTCCTAAACCTCAAGAAATCAAGAAATTTTTAGATCAATATGTTATTGGGCAAGAAAAAGCCAAAAAGATACTTTCGGTTGCAGTTTATAATCATTATAAAAGAATCTTTATGAAGAATAAATTAACAGAAGATGTGGAGATTCAAAAAAGCAATGTTTTACTAATTGGACCTACAGGAGTCGGAAAAACTTTACTAGCAGAAACCTTAGCAAAATTTCTTAAAGTTCCTTTTGCTGTTGCCGATGCTACAACCTTGACAGAGGCAGGATATGTAGGAGAAGATGTAGAAAATATTCTTTTAAGATTGATACAGAATGCTAATTGGGATATAAAAAGGGCTGAAAAGGGAATTGTTTATATAGATGAGATTGATAAAATTTCAAGGAAATCTGAGAATCCTTCTATCACTAGAGATGTTTCTGGAGAAGGAGTTCAGCAAGCTTTATTAAGGATTGTAGAGGGTACAATCGCAAATGTGCCTCCTCAAGGTGGTAGAAAACATCCTTATCAAGAATTTATACAAATTAACACTAGAGATATTTTATTTATAGCAGGAGGATCTTTTGAGGGTATAGAAAAAATTGTTGAGAAAAGATTAGATGTTTCTAATATTGGATTTGGAGCTCAGATTGAATCTAAGAATAGAAAAACCTTATCTCAAATACTTTCTCATATAATTCCTGAAGATCTTATAAAATTTGGTATGATTCCAGAATTTGTGGGTAGATTTCCTGTTATTGCAGTTTTAGAACCCTTAAATGAAGAAGCTTTATTAAAGATATTAACTGAACCTAAAAATGCTTTAATTAAACAATACAAAGCGCTTTTAGCTTTAGAAGGTGTAGATATAGAGTTTACAGAAGAGGCTCTCAGAGCTATAGTTAAAGAAGCTCAAGAAAAGGCTACAGGAGCAAGAGGTTTAAGAGCTGTTATGGAAGAATTAATGTTGGAGATAATGTATGAACTACCTTCTTTAGGAATTAAAAAATTTATTGTCACTCCTGAATTAGTCTATAATCGTAATAAGTTATCTGTGGATCTTTTAAAGAAGCTTGCTGGATAGGGGGATAGAAGTAAGATGAAGGAAGTTTTACCATCGGCTTATTCCTTTGAAGAGGTGGAGAATAAGTGGTATAACTATTGGTTTGAAAATGACTACTTTCATGTCACTGTTAATAAAGATAAAGAACCCTTTTGTATAGTTTTACCCCCTCCTAACATTACTGGATCACTCCATTTAGGACATGCTTTGAATGCAACTATTCAAGATATTTTGATTAGATGGAAGCGAATGCAAGGATTTAATGCCCTTTGGATACCTGGAACAGACCATGCTGGTATAGCAACTCAAATGGTGGTAGAGAGAGAGCTTTTAAAAGAAGGAAAGAGTAGATGGGATTTAGGACGAGAAAAATTTCTAGAAAGGGTTTGGGAGTGGAAGGAAAAGTATGGTAATACTATTGTGGAACAGTTAAAGAGGCTTGGTGTTTCTTGTGATTGGAAAAGATTTAGATTTACTATGGATGAAGTATATTCAAAAGCTGTAATAAAAGCATTTGTTAATTTATATAAAAAAGGTCTTATATATAAAGGAGAGAGAATAATAAATTGGTGTCCTCGTTGTAAAACTGCTATTTCTGATCTTGAAGTTAGATACGTTGAAGAAAGTTCTTTTCTTTGGTATATAAAGTATCCCTTATATAACGAAGAAGGATTTATAACGATAGCTACTGCAAGGCCGGAAACAATGCTTGGTGATACTGCTGTAGCAGTAAATCCTAATGACGATAGGTATAGGAATTACATTGGTAAAAAAGTAATATTACCTCTAGTAGGAAGAGTTATCCCTATTATTGCTGATGAGATGGTAGATCCTTCTTTCGGAACAGGGGCCTTAAAGGTAACACCTGCTCATGATGCCGATGATTTTGAAATTGGTAAAAAACACAATCTAGATTTCATTTCTGTAATAGATGAAAATGGAGTAATGAATGAAAATGCTGGAAAATACAAAGGATTGAAGGTTTCTGAGTGTAGAAGAAGAATTGAAGAGGATTTGGAAAAAGAAGGTTTCTTGCTTAAAAAAGAGCAATATCTTCATGATTTAGCAACTTGTGATAGGTGTGGTACCCCTATTGAACCCATTTTGTCTAAACAATGGTTTATGAGAATGGAGACTTTAGCAAAACCAGCAATAGAGGCTGTTGAGAGTGGAAAAGTTAAATTTATTCCTGATAGGTGGAAGAAAGTTTATTTTGATTGGATGTACAATATAAAAGATTGGTGTTTGTCAAGACAGTTATGGTGGGGTCACAGAATTCCTGCATGGTATTGCAAAGATTGTGGACATATTAATGTAGAAGAGACTCAGCCTGAAAAATGTGAGAGATGCGGATCTATAGATTTAAAACAAGATGAGGACGTTCTTGATACTTGGTTTAGTTCTGCTTTGTGGCCACTAGGCACGTTAGGATGGCCTGATGATACTGAAGATCTTAATTATTTCTATCCGACTTCAGTTTTAAGCACTGCAAGAGATATTATAAATCTGTGGGTTGCTAGGATGATAATGATGGGCCTTGAGTTCAAAAAAGAAGTTCCCTTCTTTTTTGTTTATGTTCATCCTACAGTGCTTACTAGAGAAGGGAAGAGAATGAGTAAATCTAAAGGAACAGGTGTTGATCCTCTGGATTTGATTAATAAATATGGTTCTGATGTAACAAGATATGGTCTTACAATTCAATGTACGGAGATGCAAGATTTGAGATTCCATGAAGAAAATTTTGAAAATACTAAAAACTTTACTAATAAAATTTGGAATGCTGCTAGATTTGTGATATCTAATCTAGATCCTAATGTAGATTATAGTAATATTGAGATTGAAAAACATAGCTTATCTTTGAGCGATAAATGGATCCTAACCAGACTTCAAAAAGAGATAAGGGAAGTCACAGAATATTTAGAAAATTACAGGTTCAGTGACTATGCTAAGAGCATATATAACTTTTTCTGGTCTGAGTTTTGTGATTGGTATATAGAGTTGTCTAAACCAAGACTTAGTCCTAATGAAGACCCAGAAAGTAGGTTAATTACTCAAACTATCCTTTGGAAATTTTTAAAAGAAAATTTGCAGCTTCTTCATCCTGTTATGCCTTTTATAACTGAGGAAATTTGGCAAAAACTTCCTTCAATAAAAGGAAGTATTATTATATCAAAGTGGCCTGAACCTTGTTGGAATTTAGTAGACGAAGAAGCAGAAAAGAATATGGAATTTATTATGGAAGCAATAAGAAGCATAAGAGCAATAAGATCTGAATTTAATATATCTCCTAGCGAAGTGATAGCAGTAGATTTTTATACTCCAA
>CALHTV010000243.1 GCA_938039765.1 uncultured Dictyoglomus sp.
TTAATCCAACTACTTTGTATAATTTCTTTTCGGATAGATCGTACAAGTAACTTCCATAATTATCTAAAATATCCCAAAGAGACCCAGAACTTTTAATAGCCTGAGAATAATTGCTATAATCTGCTCCTACAGCACTATATGGGTTTAATGTAGTGTTTAGATCAACTACTTCTCCACCATTGATTTTAGAAAGAAGTAAACTCAAAGTATAATAAGCTGATGCTTTTTTGATCATATTTTCGTCAGTTAGTTTTTGGGATATTATATTTAAACCCCTGTAAATATCTGAGTTTGTGTCAAGTACAGATGAAAGTAGTAGTTTAGAAAAATCGTTTATAGTAAGTAGAGTATTATCAAGCATCAAATCACATACGACAAGTAAATTATCCGACATTTTTTCCTCACTAAAAAGAACATCCTTAGTCAAAGCAGTATTAAGAAGAGTTATCGAGATTCCAAGAAGTATGAAACCAAGAAAAATCACCAATACAATAGTCGAATACCCTTTCTCCTTAATTTTAATCATAGCTAAACTCCCCCCAGTCAGAAAAATTATTTATTGCCTTAGAGAAATTAGAAAAGTCCTATATATACTCATGGTATTTCCATAAGGAAGAATAGATTCTGCGAAAATTTCCACCTCTACAACTCTTGGATCCCAAAAGGGTCTCCTTATAATTACGTTTCTAAAAACTTTCTCTGTTAATGGTTGGCTATTTATTATTTGTTGAAAAGTAGTTCCATTATCGTTAGATAAATTTAGAGAATAAAGAATAGATCTCATTCCCCTTGAGTTGGCAGTACCAGGTAGATAAACAATTTTTCTAATATGATTATTTTCATCTATAGTACTAAATTCAATAAGCCTGCTCTGACTAAAGTCAGAAGTACTATCATTTAAGCTTGAGTAGGAAGGAAAAGTTATAGTATAAGCTTGTCTTAAATCATTAGAAAGTTGTTGAATGAAAATACTCATATCATCGAGAATTTCATTATATATTTGTTGGGAACGGGATATTTGAAAAGAATAGAGAAGAGCACCAAATATTAAAGAGAAAATGATCATGAATATAACAATAACTATTAAAGTCTCTACAAGGGTAAAACCTTTATCTTTTTTAATTTTCATCCTAATCTCCCCAAGTCATTATTTGATTTGCTACCTCATAAGAGTATTCTTTACCACCATAAATCCAAAAGACTCTTACAAGAACATCATAAAATTGGACATGTTCTGGATCACTAGTATATCTTTTTCTTGCTATAATTCTTGTAAGAATCCTAAAACCTTCATAGTTCATGGTACTTTTTATTAAACTGGCATCGTTAGTGTAGTGAGGATCATAGTCAGGAGAATTTGGATTAGTTTTTTCAACATCATTTGTATAAATTTTAGGTATATAAGTTCCTTTTGCCTTGAAAAGATTTTTGGATATGTTTTTAGAATATTTAACCAAAGGAATTAAATTAGTAGTTTTATCTTTTCCATTATCGAGGTTGGCATCAGAAGCTCCAAAGGGAACAAATCCTTGTAGGACAGAATAGAAAGATTGAGGCTTATCATTATAAGTTTGATAAGGAAGAGAAGGATTAACATTTATGACTAATGGATCGCCGTTTATATCTACAAGCCCAGGATAATAATGATAAGAATCATTACCCAATGTATAACTAGTACCATATGTGGATCCATATTTGGCATCTATAATAGATCCTTTTCCTGGATTATTTTGATAATTAACATTTCTTGATCTTATATATTCAACAGTAAAAAAGGCTATATTTTTTGCCATCTCTGAAAGCTCTGTTTTTTTTATTTTTTCTCCAGAAGAGATAAAAACAGGAAGAGAAAAACTCATAATAATAAGCAAAATAGTCATGCTTACCAGAAGTTCTACCAAAGAAAACCCTTTCAATTTTTTAATTAAAGTCACACCCATCACCCTAATGTTGTATCTATTTTCCTTTGGTACTGATTACTTTTTACTTTTTATAAATTATACCAAAAATTTATAATTTTTATTCAATTGTTTAAATAAATAAAGAAAGTTGATTTATTATGCTTTTAACTTTACATAATATATATTATCGGAAGTAAATTTGAAAGTCTGAAAAATCTATTTTAAATTCATCCAAAACCCCTTTACAAAAAAAACATACTGTGGTATTATTACTGACTAAAATGAATCCTATAAATCAACGGCGATGAAGAGGAGTAGTACGTAATTTCCCATATTTACAGAGAGCCAGCCAAGAGGTGAGAGCTGGCAATATGGGGTTACGGAACTCGCCTCAGAGCTGAGATCCTGAATTAGGAAGTAGGGATCTCCGTATACCTGCGTTAAAGGTTAGAGTTGCCTTAAATCTATTTGGACTTAAGGCAAGGAAGGTGGTACCGTGGGAAGCTTCTCACCCTTTATGGTTGAGAAGCTTTTATTTTAAGAAGGGAGGTTTAAAAAATGTTGATGACTGTTGCGGAAGCAATCATAAAGTACATGCAAGAAGAAGAAGGAATAGAGGTCATATTTGGATATCCAGGAGGAGCCGTTATAGGATTTTATGATGCTCTTTACAATTCTTCTCTAAAACATGTCTTAGTAAGACATGAGCAAGGAGCAGCCCATGCTGCAGATGGTTATGCAAGATCTACAGGAAAAGTTGGAGTCTGTGTTGCTACATCTGGTCCTGGCGCTACAAACCTTACCACTGGCATAGCTACAGCCTACATGGACTCTGTGCCAATTGTAGCCATAACCGGGCAAGTTAAAACTTCAGCCATAGGAAAGGATTCTTTCCAAGAAGTAGATACGAGAGGAATAACCATGCCTATAACAAAACACAATTATCTCATTACTGATCCTCATGAGGCTCTAAGAATTGTAAAAGAAGCCTTTTACATTGCTAAAACAGGCAGAAAAGGCCCTGTTCTTATAGACATACCATCTGACATTTTTCTATCCAAAATAGAATATTCTGTTCCATCCAAAGTTGAACTCTTAGGCTATAAACCTAATTATGAACCCCATCCTCTACAAATAAAGAGAGCTGCCCAACTTATTAAAGAATCCGAAAAACCAATCATCCTTGCTGGAGGAGGAGTTATAGCTTCGGAAGCTTCTCAAGAACTAATAAAATTTGCAGAAAGGATAAATGCTCCTGTGGTTACAACTCTAATGGGGAAAGGAGCAATTCCAGAAACTCATGAGTTATCTTGTGGTTTTATAGGAATGCATGGAGCAGCTTATGCAAACTATGCCATAAACGACAGTGATCTTATTATTGCAATAGGAGTAAGATTTTCTGATAGATCTACAGGAAAAGTAGAAACTTTTGCTCCCAATGCAAAAATAATACATATAGACATTGATCCTGCCGAGATAGGTAAAAATGTTCAGCCCTATGTTCCTATTGTAGCTGATGCAAAGAGAGCTCTAGAAAAACTAATAGAAGTAGTAGAACCTAAGACAAATCCTATTTGGTGGGAGAAAATAAAGGATTGGAAAAATAAGTATCCATTAAGATACAGGATGAGCAACGAAGTAATTAAATCTTAGTATGTTATAGAAAGAATCTATGAACTTACAAAAGGAGAAGCAATTGTTGTAACCGAAGTAGGTCAAAATCAAATGTGGGCTGCTCAATATTATAAGGTAAAAAGACCGAGACAGTTCATTACCTCTGGAGGTCTTGGTACCATGGGATTTGGTTTTCCAGCAGCTATCGGAGCCCAAATTGGAAATAAAGATAAAGTTGTTATTGACATAGCTGGAGATGGAAGTATCCAAATGAATATTCAAGAGCTCGCAACAGCAGCTTCAGAAAAATTACCAGTGAAGATATTTATTCTCAATAATAGCTGTCTTGGTATGGTAAGACAATGGCAAGAACTGTTCTACGAAAGAAGATATTCTTGTACTCTACTTGATGTTGCTCCAGATTTTGAGAAACTTGCAGAAGCCTACGGCGCATATGGAAGAAGAGTTGAAAAAATAGAAGAATTAGACGAAGCTATTGAATGGGCTTTAAACATTAATGATTCTCCTGTAATAGTAGATATTAAAGTCAATAGAGAAGAAAATGTATTTCCTATGATTCCAGCAGGTGGATCTATAGATAAAATGCTTATTGATTAAGAGGAGGCGATACCATGCAACATACTCTCTCTTTGATTGTGGAAAACAAGCCAGGAGTACTTGCAAGAATAGCTGGTCTATTCAGTAGGAGAGGATACAACATTGAAAGTCTTGCTGTTAATACTACCGAAGTTCCAAATCTCTCAAGAATAACCCTTGTAGTTAAGGGGGATGAGAAAGTATTAGAGCAAATCACCAAACAAGCCTATAAGTTAATTGAAGTTATAAAGGTTAATGATTTTACCGGAGTGCCTGTAGTCGAAAGAGAATTAGCTCTAATTAGAGTTAAATCAGATGCTACAAATAGGAGGGCTATCATTGATCTTGTAGAAATCTTTAGAGCTAATATTGTAGATGTTAGTGATAAAGATTTAATAATTGAAGTTACAGGAGATAGTGAAAAAATTGATGCTTTTAAAAAGAATTTGGAACCTTATGGGATTAAAGAAATGGTGAGAACCGGAAAGATTGTTATGGAAAGAGGTCTAAAACTTTAATTAAGGAGGGTAAAAAAATGGCTAAGATTTACCATGATTTAGAGGTCAGTCTTGAGGTTTTAAGTGATAAGGTCATCACAATTATAGGTTATGGAAGCCAGGGAAGAGCTCATGCCTTAAACCTAAAAGATAGCGGAATGAAGGTTATAGTTGCTGTAAGACCTAATGGAGAATCCTGGAAAAGAGCTCTTGAAGAAGGCATGACTGTAGAAAAGATAGAAGATGCTGTACAAAAATCTGATATCATAATGTTCTTGATACCTGATACTGAACAACCAGCAATTTATAAAGAAAAAGTCCTCCCCTATTTAAGACCTAATCAAGCTTTAGGTTTCGCTCATGGTTTTAATATTCACTTCTCCCAAATTGTTCCTCCACCTTTTGTAGATGTATTCATGGTAGCCCCTAAAGGTCCCGGTCCATTAGTAAGAGATCTATATGTTGAAGGAAAGGGAGTCCCTGCCCTTTTTGCTGTATATCAAGATTATACTCAGAAATGTAGAGATATAGCTTTAGCATATGCAAAAGGAATCGGTGCAACCCGTGCCGGAGTTCTAGAAACTACATTTAAAGAAGAGACAGAAACAGACCTCTTTGGAGAACAAGTAGTACTTTGTGGGGGAGTAACAGCCCTTATTAAGGCTGGTTTTGAAACCCTTGTAGAGGCAGGTTATCAACCAGAGGTTGCTTATTACGAATGTCTCCATGAGATGAAACTCATTGTGGATCTTATAAATCAAGGCGGAATAAGTTTTATGAGAAAAGCCATATCTGATACAGCAAAATATGGAGATGTCACAAGAGGACCAAGAATTGTGAATGAAGAAACTAAAAAAGAGATGAAAAAGATATTGAACGAAATTCAAAATGGTCAATTTGCTAAAGAATGGATCTTAGAAAATCAAGTAGGGAGACCAGTATTTAACGCACTATTGAAGAAAGATGAGGATCACTTAATAGAAAAGGTTGGAAAAGTGATAAGAGAGATGATGCCTTGGTTAAAACCTAAAAAGTAAGGTGGTGAAATCTATGGGAAAGGTATATATTTTTGATACCACATTAAGAGATGGTGAACAAACCCCTGGTGTAAATTTAAATAAAGAAGAAAAATTAGAAATTGCAAAACAATTAGCCAAACTTAATGTGGATATTATAGAAGCTGGCTTTCCTATCGCATCTCCCGGAGAATTTGAAGCAGTGAAAAACATTGCAGAAAATGTAAAAGGCCCTATTATTGCTGCTCTTGCAAGAGCTATACCTTTAGATATTGATAGAGCATGGGAAGCAATAAAATATGCAGAATCTCCAAGAATACATACTTTTATTGCTACTTCTGATATTCACATTGAAAAAAAGCTTAAAAAAACAAGAGATGAGGTTTTGGAACAGGCTGTTTCAGCAGTTAGATATGCTAAGAGATATTGTAGTGATGTAGAATTTTCAGCTGAAGATGCGGTAAGAAGTGATTTTAATTTCCTTTGTAAAGTTTTTGAAGCAGTAATAGATGCAGGTGCAACTGTAATAAATGTGCCTGACACAGTTGGCTATGCTTTACCTTGGGAATTTGGAGAATTAATAAAAAAGTTAAAAGAGAACATCAAAAATATTGATAAAGCTATCATCAGTGTACATTGTCACAATGATCTTGGGTTAGCTACTGCAAACTCTCTTTCTGCTATTATAAATGGAGCTGAACAAGTAGAGTGTACTATTAATGGACTTGGAGAAAGAGCTGGAAATGCAGCTATGGAGGAGTTAGTTGTAGCCATAAAAGTAAGGAGATTACCTTATGAAATAGGGATTAGGACTGAAGAAATATATAAAACAAGTAAATTAGTAAGTAATCTTACAGGAGTAATTATCCAACCTAATAAGGCAGTTGTAGGAGAAAATGCTTTTGCCCATGAATCAGGAATACACCAGCATGGAGTAATTCAAGACCCAAGCACATATGAAATAATTGATCCTAAAATGATTGGAATTCCTGAAAATAGAATTGTTTTAGGTAAACATTCTGGAAAACATGCCTTTGAAAAAAGATTACAAGAACTTGGATATAGTTTGCCTCCAGAGCAATTAGAAGAAGCCTTTAGAAAATTCAAAGAACTAGCAGATAAGAAGAAGGAAATAACTGATAAAGATATAGAAGCTTTAGTATCAAACCAAATTAGATTGATTCCAGAATATTATAAATTGACTCATCTTCAAGTAGTTAGTGGAATTGGAATTGTTCCTACTGCTACTGTAATTTTATCTGAAGATGGAGAGGAGATAAAATCTGTGGAGATAGGAAATGGTCCTGTGGATGCTGTCTATAAAGCTATTGCTAAAGCTGTAAAAATAACCCATAATTTAGAGGATTTTTCATTAAAATCTGTTACTGGAGGAACAGACGCCCTTGGAGAAGCAATGGTTAAAATCTCTGATAAAGAAGGAAATATTTTTGTAGGAAGAGCAACAAGTACTGATGTGATAGAAGCAAGTGCAACAGCCTACCTGAGAGCATTAAATCAATTAATTATGTTTAAGAAAACCTAGAAAATATTAAATCAAGGGAGGCCTACAAGTTATGGGAATGACTATAACTGAAAAAATCTTAGCAGCTCATGCTAATAAAAAAGAAGTATTTCCAGGTGAGTTGATATTTGTAAAACTTGATTTTATATTAGCAAATGATATTACAGGACCTTTAGCTATTAAAGAGTTTGAAAAGATAGGAGTAGATAAGGTATTTGATAATGAAAGAATAGCTTTGATTCCTGATCACTCCACTCCTAATAAAGATATAAAATCTGCCTTACAGAGTAAAATTTTAAGAGATTTTGCTAAAAAATATAATATAAAATTCTACTATGAAGTAGGAAGAGTAGGAATTGAGCATGCTTTATTACCTGAAGAAGGTTTAACTTTGCCTGGAGACTGTATTATAGGAGCAGACTCACATACTTGCACTTATGGAGCATTAGGGGCTTTCTCTACTGGAGTGGGTAGCACTGATTTGGCTTATGCGATGGCTACTGGTGAAATATGGTTAAAGGTGCCAGAAAGTCTGAAGTTTGTGTATTATGGAAAACTATCCCAATGGGTAACAGGAAAAGATATAATCTTGTTCACAATTGGAGAGATAGGAGTTGATGGAGCAAGGTATAAAGCAATGGAGTTTTCAGGAGAAGTTATAAAAAATCTTCCCATGGCTGATAGATTAACCATCTGTAATATGGCTATAGAAGCAGGAGCTAAGAATGGAATAATTGAACCTGATGATATAACTATAAACTACGTTAAAGAAAGAGCTAAAAGAGAATATAAATTATACTATAGTGATAAGGATGCTAACTATAAGGAAATTTATGAGTGGGACGTTTCAAGATTGGAACCAGTTATAGCTTTTCCTCATCTTCCTAGTAATGTTAAGAAAATCTCAGAGATAAGCAAAGACATATACATTGACCAAGTATATATAGGTTCTTGCACTAACGGAAGAATAGAGGATCTGAGACTAGCTGCTAAAATCCTAAAAGGACATAAAGTTCATCCTGATGTTAGATTAATTATAACCCCAGCAACTCCCAAGACATATATGCAAGCCTTGAAAGAAGGATTAATTGAAATATTCCTAGAAGCTGGGGCTTCTATAACTCCACCCTCTTGTGGTCCTTGTTTAGGTGGACATTTAGGAGTTTTAGCAGAAGGAGAAAAAGCTGTAGCTACAACTAATAGAAACTTTGTTGGAAGAATGGGACACCCCAAGAGTGAAGTCTATCTTGCTAATCCTGCTGTTGCAGCAGCCTCAGCAATATTAGGAAGGATTGGAGCTCCTTGGGAAGTGGAGGTGAAAAAGTAATGATCTTTAGAGGGAGAGCTTTGAAGTATGGAGATAATATAGATACTGATGTGATTATTCCTGCAAGGTATCTCAATACTACAGATCCTAAGGAACTAGCTGAACATTGTATGGAAGACTTGGATGCAGATTTTAGAGAGAAGGTCAAAGAAAAAGATATTTTAGTGGTTGGAGATAATTTTGGTTGCGGATCTTCTCGGGAGCATGCTCCAATTGCTATTAAAGCTTCAGGAGTTAAATGTATTGTAGCAAAATCTTTTGCAAGAATTTTTTATAGAAATGCTATCAATATAGGTCTTCCTATTTTAGAACTTCCTGATGCTATAGACGAAATAAACGAAGGAGATGAAATTGAAGTTGATTTTGAGAGTGGAATTGTTAAGAATATTACCTCTGGAAAGAGTTATAAGACTTTTCCCTACCCTCCTCTTATTCAAGAAATAATAAATAAAGGAGGTTTAATTGAGTTTGCTAAAGAGAAATTAAGAAAGGGAGGAAATCTATGAATCTTAAGATTGCTGTTCTTCCAGGTGATGGGATAGGACCAGAGGTCATTAGACAAGCGATTAAAGTTATAAATACCATAGAAAGAAAGTTTAATCACAAAATAGAAATAAGAGAGGGAATTGTGGGAGGATTAGCTATTGATAAATATGGAGATCCCCTTCCAGAAGAAACATGGAGAATATGTGAAGAAAGCGATGCCATTTTACTTGGAGCTGTTGGGGGACCTAAATGGGATAATTTACCAGGAGAAAAAAGACCTGAAAAAGCATTGTTAAAATTAAGAGCAGGATTTAATTTATTTGCCAATATTAGACCTATAACTGTTTTTGATGAACTAATTTTTTCTTCTACTTTGAAAGAAGATTTCTTAAAAGGAGTAGATTTCGTAATTATAAGAGAACTTACAGGAGGCCTTTACTTTGGAAAACCTAAAGAAACAAGATTTGAAGACGGAGAAGAAGTAGCAATAGACACTATGATTTATAGAGCCTCTGAAATAAGAAGGATAGCCCATGTAGCTTTTAAAATGGCTCAAAAGAGAAAGAAAAAAGTTACATCTGTAGATAAGGCTAACATTTTAGAATGTTCAAGATTATGGAGAAAGATAGTTGAAGAAGTAGCCAAAGAATATAAAGATGTAGTTTTGGAACATATGTACGTAGATAACTGTTCCATGCAGATTGTAAGAAATCCAAAACAATTCGATGTTATATTAACTGAAAATACTTTTGGAGATATTTTAAGCGATGAAGCCGCTATAATTACAGGCTCTATTGGTATGTTACCTTCTGCAAGTTTAGGAAATTCTAAAAAGGGTCTCTATGAACCCATCCATGGCTCGGCTCCGGATATAGAAGGTCAAAATATAGCCAATCCTTTAGCCACTATTCTATCAGTTTCTTTGATGTTTAGATACTCTTTTGATTTAGAAGAGGAAGCCAACATTATAGAGGAGGCTGTGAGAAAAGTACTTAAAGCAGGATATTTCACAAGAGATTTATACACCAATAACCCCTATGCTAAAAAATTGGTTACTACAGAAGAAATGGGAGATTTAATTTGTAAAGTAATCGAAGGAGGTGCCTAAAATTAATGAAAAGGGTCTTTTTATATGACACTACTTTGCGAGATGGAGCTCAAAGTGAAAGAATATCTTTTTCGCTAGAAGACAAGATAAGAATTGCTCAGAAGCTTGATGAATTTGGCATTGATTACATAGAAGGAGGATGGCCAGGATCAAATCCTAAAGATCTAAACTTTTTTAAAAGAATAAAAGAAGTCCCTCTTAAGCATGCCAAAATTGCCGCTTTTGGAAGTACAAGAAGAGCTCAGGTTCCACCAGAGGAAGATTCTAATTTAAAAGCTCTTCTAGAAAGTGATACTCCAGTTGTTACTATTTTTGGGAAGAGCTGGAATCTACATGTGACTGAAGTCTTAAAAACTACTTTAGAAAATAATTTAAAGATGATCTATGATTCAGTAAAATATCTAAAAAGCTTTAATAAAGAAGTTATTTATGACGCAGAGCATTTCTTTGATGGGTACAAAGCCGACCCAGAATATGCTCTTTCAACTCTTGAGGCAGCTTGTGAAGGAGGCGCAGATTGTATTGTATTAGCAGATACAAATGGGGGTACTCTACCATGGGAGATGGAGGAAATCATTAAAAAAGTAAAAGAGAGAATTAAAAAGCCCCTTGGAATTCACACTCATAATGATTCAGGTCTTGCAGTAGCAAATTCCATTGTTGCAGTAAAAGAAGGTGTTATCCAAGTACAAGGAACTATAAATGGTTATGGAGAAAGATGTGGAAATGCTAATCTCTCTACTATTATTCCTATTCTACAGCTTAAGATGGATATCAAGGTAATACCTGAGGAAAAACTTTCTCAACTCACAGATCTTTCTCATTGGGTTTCAGAGGTAGCAAATTTACCTCCTGATCCTTCTGCTCCTTTCGTAGGCAGAAGTGCTTTTGCCCATAAAGGTGGTGTACATGTAAATGCTGTTTTAAAGAATCCTAAGTCTTATGAACATGTAGATCCGTCAAAAATTGGAAACAAGAGAAGAATTCTTATTTCAGAATTGTCTGGTACAAGTACTATTGTCTCTAAAGTCAAAGAATTTAACATTGATATAGATAGAGACTCTCCTTTAGCAAAACTTATATTAGATAAAATTACTTACCTAGAAAATGAGGGCTATTACTTTGAAGGTGCTGAAGCTTCTTTTGAATTATTGGTGAGACATCTTTTAGGACAGGAAACAAAACTTTTTGAACTAATAAGTCTACGAGTTTTAATTGAAAAGATTGGAGATTCTGGAGAAACTATAACAGAAGCTACCCTCAAATTGAAGATTAATGACCAAATCGTACATGTGGCTGCAGAAGGAGATGGTCCTGTACATGCATTAGATCAGGCTTTAAGAAAAGCTTTAATTGAATTTTATCCAGAACTGAAAGATATCCATTTATCTGATTTCAAGGTTAGGGTATTAAACGGTAATGCAGGTACAGCAGCAAAAGTAAGAGTCCTTATTGATTCTTCTAACAATCGTGGCGATACATGGAGTACAGTAGGAGTCTCAACAAATATAATTGAGGCAAGTTGGGAGTCGTTAGTACAAAGTATAGAATATGGTGTATTAAAAATGCGGGAGAGTTAAATCTCCCGCACCCCATCTGATGTTTCTAGAACAAGAATTTCTGGTTTAAAACCAAACTTATCCTCATAGCTTGTTTTTATTTTTTCAATCCATCTATCAATTATTTCTTGTGGAACTAAATTCACTGTAGAGCCCCCAAAGCCTCCTCCTGTCATTCGAGAAGCAAAAGCTCCATATTCTAGAGCTTTTTCTACTAAGAAATCCAATTCTTCACAGGTTACCTCATAGAGATTTTTGAGACTTAAGTGAGAATCCAGCATATATTTAGGAAGATTCTGCCACTGATCATTTTTCAGATCATTGGCAAAAGCCAAAACTCTTTTATTTTCGTTAAACACATGAGCAACTCTTTCCCTTAGTGGAGAAGGTAATATCTTTTGAGAAAAATTAAAAGTTTCATCCTGTAGATCTCTTAATGAGTTTATATTCAGGTGTTGTCTTAAAATTTTTAAAGCTTCTTCTCCCTCTCTCCTTCTTGTAGAATATCCCTCACCAGCTATAGAGTGTTTTACTTTGGTATCAATTACTACAAGACTTAAACCTCTCTTATTAATATCAAAGGGTATATTCTCATAATCTAATGTCAGTGTATCAATTAAAAGAGCTGTCTTTTCTTTTCCAAATGTAGCTATAAATTGGTCCATGATTCCACATGGGGCTCCTACAAAATTGTTCTCAGCTCTTTGAGATAATTTAGCTATTTCTTTTTTTTCTATTTTTAGATCAAAATAAGTATTTATTCCATAAGCTACCGCAACTTCATAAGCTGCAGAGCTTGATAATCCTGCTCCCATAGGTATTTCTCCAAAAAGATATGCATCAAAACATGGGATTTCTCCTTTTAATTTGACAATCTCTGTTATTACCCCCTGAAGATAATTAACCCATGGCTTCTCTTTGTTAAAAGTTATATTAAGGTAATCAAACTCGTATAATTCGTCAAAATTTTCGGAATAAACTCTAAATTTATTAACATTATTTTTTCTTAAGAAGAAGTAAAAGAACTTACTTATACTTACAGGAAGTACAAAGCCTTGGTGATAATCTGTATGCTCTCCTATTAAGTTAACTCTTCCAGGGGCTCTAAATCCTCTAAAATTCTTTTTATCCTCAAAGATTTTTTCGATTCTATCAAAATCCATTTCTTATAAAAGCCTCCTTAAACTATCTCTCATAAGTTCTGCTGATTCTTCTGGAGGTAAAGGATTAATAAAGGTACCTCCTCCAGATTCAACACTAGCTAAATATTTAATTTTATCCTTCGCCCTATGTAAGGAGTAGAATTCAACATGAAAATGATAATTCGAATAATCATCTTTTACTGGTTTTTGATGGAATACCATCATGTATGAGAAATTAAATCCATAAACATTATCATATGCTTTTGTTATTTTTTGAATTATTTCTGCAAGATACATCTTTTCTTCATAGGTCATCTCGGGAAGAGATCCTATATGTCTTTTTGAGTAGATGTGTAGTTCAAAGGGATATCTACCATAAAAGGGCATAAAAGCTGTGAAATATTTATTTTCATAGACAACTCTCTTTTTTTCTTTTAATTCTTTCTCTAGTATTGTACAAAACAAACATTTATTAAACTTCTCGTAAAATTCCTTAACAGCTTTAATTTCTTTTTCAATTATAGGAGGAATAAAGGGAAAAGCATAAATTTGACCATGGGGATGATGTAAGCTAACTCCAATTATTTCTCCTCTATTTTCAAATATAAGTACATACTCTATAAAATCTAAACTTCCTAAGTCTTTATATCTATCTTCCCAGACCAAAACTAACTTTTCTATTTGTTCCAGAGGCATTCTTGACATTGCAGAATCATGATCCATAGTATAAAGAACAACTTCGCATACTCCCCTACCCCCTTTTACTCTGTAAGGTTCCTCAACCCATTCTTTAATGTCTGGCGTTTCTTTAGTTAAAGAAGGATATCTATTTTCAAATACAGCTATATCAAAAGGTTTAGGTACTTCTACTCCTCCGTAACATAAGGGACAAGCATTTCTTGCAGGAAGAACAGGTCTTTCTTGTACTCTACCAGCAACTATTACCCACTCTTTTAAAAATGGATGCCATCTTAACTCACTGCTCATCTTTAGTCTCTTCCTCCAATTCAAAATCATAATAGTACATCAATCTACCATCTTCTTTAATTTCTACCCTTTTTATCATTTTCCATTTTCTCATATAGCTTTCCCCCTTAGTTTTTTATTTATTATATCTTTTACCCAATTTATTATAATATCTAATTGAGATAAATCTTCAATCTTTGAAAAACCATTCCAAGCTTCCATAGTATATTGAATTAAAGGTACTATTTCTTTGAATTTTATAAGGTTATTTAGGAATAGCCCTACTACTATTTCATCTGCTATAGCAAAAATCGCAGGATAAACGCCTCCCTTTTTCCCTACCTCGTAAGCTAATGCTAGAGCCGGATATCTTTCAAGATCAACTTCATAAAATTCGAGTTTTTTATCAGATAAGTTTAACAAATTCCACTTAAAGTTAGACCTTTCAGGATAGAATAATGCATATTGTATTGGTATCTTCATATCAGGATATGCCATGTGAGCAATTATAGATCCATCCCTAAGTTCTATCATACCATGAACTAAACTTTGTGGGTGAATTAACACTTTTATTGATTCATATTTAAAATTAAAAAAGAAATGAGCTTCAATGACCTCTAAAGCCTTATTTACTAAATTAGCAGAGTCTATAGTAGTTTTGCTTCCCATATTCCATGTAGGATGCTTTAATACGTCTTCTAAAGTGGCATTCTCTATATATTCTTTAGGCTTGTTCCAAAAAGGTCCCCCTGAAGCTGTTAAAAATATCTTGTCTATACTTTTTCTTTTAAAGGCATTCATCAATTGAAACAAAGCACTGTGTTCACTATCTATAGGTATTAATATGGATTTAGATTTTCTTAACCAAGTTTTAATTAACTCGCCACAAGCAACAATAACTTCTTTAGTGGCTATAGCTATTTTTTTCCCATTTTCTATTGCTACCTTAGTAGGGTAAATAGCTTCTATTCCTGAAATAGAAATTACTACTAAATCTGTATCTAAAGAAGCTAGCTCCTCAAGTCCCTCTCTACCGTACAAAAGTTTAGGGTTATAGGAAAAAGAGAGATCCTTTCTATCATAGAGAGCAACATAAGGAACTTTAAATTTTTCTGCAAAAAATTTAAGTAGCTCTGCGTTTCTTTTTGAGGCTATTCCTACGATCTCAAATTTATCTTTATTGGCATTAATAACTTCTATGGTTTGCCTACCAATAGAACCTGTTACTCCTAAAATTGTTACTTTTTTCTTCATAGTAATTTGAAAATGTATAACATATAATATGCTGTAGGAGCAATAAAAATCAGACTGTCAAAACGGTCTAAAATACCCCCATGACCAGGAAGAAGTGAAGAGGAATCTTTTACTCCAATCTCTCGTTTTAGCATAGACTCTACAAGATCTCCCAATTGTCCCATTATTCCTAATATTATTCCCAAAATTATAGGTAAAAGATATCTATTGTAATATAAATGTCCAAATATTAAAGAAGTTATTGCTGAAAAAACTATTGCTCCTATTGCTCCTTCTATAGTTTTATTAGGACTTATAGAGGGAGATAATTTATGTCTACCGAAATACTTACCTATAAAAAATGCAGAAGTATCACTAATCCATG
>CALHTV010000244.1 GCA_938039765.1 uncultured Dictyoglomus sp.
TAAAGCTTTTGCATTTTCTATAACTTGTTTCTCATTAGTAAATCCGGGAATCGGAATAGTTTTCTCGCTTTTAGCAAGAAGATAACAAAGGGCTCCTTGAGCAAGGGTTCTTCCTTTTGATGTCAATATTTCTCTAACAGCGCTAAGTTTAGAAAGAAGTTCTTTATTGGGCTTTCCATCTTTAAAGTAAATCATCCAGTCAATATTATTACCCCTTATATCTTCGCTATCTAATTTTGAATCTTCCTGAAACTTTCCTGAGAGAAGTCCCATACCAAGAGGCGATCGGTTTATACTTGCTAAATCATATTTCTCACAAATCTCAAGAATTCTATCAGCATTGATAAAAATATTAAACTGATGTTGAATTGCAGTAGCAGATGTATTATTTACAAGAAAATCTATACATTCAGGATGATCTGTACTCCACCCATACTCTCTTATCCATCCTTCTTTTTTCAAATTTTCTAACGTCTCAAATATACTGTAAGCTTCCTTTGGGGGAACATACCACACATGAAGTTGGTATAAATCAATATACTCAGTATTAAGCCTTCTTAAAGAATTTTTACACGCCTTAACTATGTACTCTGGTGAATAATTTATTCCTCTATCTTCCTTCGTTTCCTCATCAAAAGCATGCCCAAACTTAGTAGCAATAACCACTTTTTCTCTCATTCCCTTTATAGCCTTACCTAAAAGCTCCTCGCTATGTCCCCTTCCATAAACATCAGCTGTGTCAAAAAAATTAATCCCTAAATCTATAGCTTTCCTAATACAATTTATTGCCTCTTCATCGGAGATCCTTCCAAATCTCATATACCTCCCACCTTCTACCTTCCATTCGCCTCCAATAGGCCACAATCCAAATCCTATAGCACTTACTTGAATCTTTGATTTTCCTAAATATCTTCTCATCTCAAACCTCCTAATAATTTAAGGAATAGAACCAATTAAATTTATTCTTTACCTTAATTTAAATATAAATTATAATTAAGATAAATTTAAATAAAGAGGTGAATATTTATGAAAAAAATATCCCTCTTTATAAAACTTCTCTTAATCTTAATATTAATGATCTCCACTAAAACTTCTTTCTCTCAACTTACCTCTAATCCTCTCCAAAAAGAAGCATTAATGCCCATTCCCTCCTGGGTAAAAGAGGGTGTATGTTTAGTGTACAAAACTGAAGTAGGAGGCCGTGTAGGAGCAGGATCAGAAAGTTCTGCAGCCGCATTAATGGGTTATTCAATTTATATAGTAACGAGTATACAGGGAAACAAGGTCTATGGGTTTAGATATGAGATCTTATCAACTATGAGAGGAGAATGGAGTATAAACCAAAATTTTACGTTACTTAACACTCCAGCCTCAGGTTTCTATTTACACCCTAAATTAGTAGAACAAGCTCTAAGAGATAGAGCACTATATGCCCAAAGTGGAATTATTGTAGAAGGAGGACCTATAGGAAAAGATCTATATTATTTTGCTGTTACTACTAGGACCCAGGATGAGATAACTACTACTATGAACCAATTTAATAGTGAGGGTATAATTCAAAAATCTACCATTACCCGTAAAAATCCTAATGGGGCCGAAGCAGGAAATAGAGTTTTAATAGGTATGTATAATGTGTCTCTACCTAAGGGTTTAACCCTTCCCCAAATTGCAAGAACAAGTGTATCTTATTACTATAGTAGTATAATAATGGGAATGGCTTCTCCTATGGGAACAACCAGTTTTAGATTTATAGGCGAAGAAGGCAAAATTGCAAATTATGAGACTATTTCTAATATGGGATATGGTACCTCTACAGGAAGAACAGTGGGAGACGTATATTTTGGACCGTTCTATATAAATCCTACTCTATTAAGAAAAACTCCTATAATTTCTATTCCTCAAATTGGCTTCTCCATGAATACTGCAGGATATGGCCAAATGGGAGGTATATTAGTAAACATATCTATATCAGGACAACCTGTGGCTCAATACGAATTTGATCCTAATACAGGATTGCTCCTAAATGGGAGCTTCTATTACACGGGAAATATAATATATTTAGAGGTCCAAAAATAAAACTATGAATAAAAATATAGGTTTCAGTCTTTTAGAGCTCCTTACAGTGCTCTTTATAATAGCTATAATTATTACTATTGCTCTCCCTATTTATTTCCATAAGATGCTTGGAGTTTCACTACCTAATTTCTTTTATAATCCTCTTTATTTCTCAGAAACATCCTCATAGTTATGCTTTAACCTATTATTCAAGATAAAAATCTGTATAACAGAATTTAAAATTTCAATCCTGTCATAGCAATTCCTCTTATAACATATTTTTGGGCTATTAAGAAAACTATTAGTATAGGTAACACTACAAGGGTAGAACCTGCAAGAATTGTTCCAATATTTTCTCCATATTGACCTGCTATTATAGAAACTGCTACAGGCAAAGTATACATTCTTTCATCAGTAGCAACAATAAGAGGCCATAAAAAGGCATTCCAAGCTCCTATAAAGGCAAATACAAAAGAAGTAACAAGAAAAGGGGTAGATAAAGGTAAAATTATTTTAAAATAGATGAGTAATTCATTAGCACCATCAATTTTGGCTGATTCTATAATTTCATCAGGAATTCCTTTTATAAATTGTCTCCAGAAAAATATACT
>CALHTV010000245.1 GCA_938039765.1 uncultured Dictyoglomus sp.
TAGCAATGCAAATCTATGGTATTGATGATATAAGGCTTTTCTATGAAAATGACATAAGATTTCTAAAACAATTCTAAAGGGGGTATAAAATGTTAGTCTCATATAGATGGTTAATGGATTACTTAAAAGAAGAGATATCTATTAACGAAGTCATAAATGCTTTAAGAAATCTTGGGCTTTATGCAACAATTCAGAAGGAGATAGGAAAGAACTGGAGTAGTATCATTGTTGGAGAAATTGTATCAATTGAAAAACATCCAACATTAGATCATTTATTGATATGTAAAGTAAATACTGGAAAAGAGATTTTAAATATTATAACAGGAGCTAAAAATATCTATGTGGGAGCAAAAGTACCTGTTGCTTTGCCAAAGACCGAAATATTAGGAGAAGTCATAGAAGTCAAAGAATTTGGAGGAATCCCTTCTTATGGAATGTTGTGTTCGGAATATGAATTAGAGTTTTCTGAAGATAAAGAAGGTATTATGATTCTTCCTGAAGATTATAAGGTGGGTGATACTTTTAGCAAATATTTTGGAAATAGAGATTATTTAGTTGAAGTGGAAGTACCATCTAATAGAGGAGATTGCTTAAGTTACATTGGTTTAGCAAGAGAAATTTCTGGATATTTTGGAATACCTTTAAATTTTGAGTTTAAGAAAATTAAAGAGAGCGATGAAATCTCAATAGAAGATTATGCTTCTTGTGAAGTGCTTGATTTTGAATTATGTCCAAGATTTACATTGAGGTTTATTAAAGATGTAAAAATAGGGCCTTCTCCTTTATGGTTAAGATGGAGGCTTGAGAGAATTGGTTTAAGGTCTATAAATAACGTAGTTGATGTGACGAACTATATTATGTTAGAAACAGGACAACCTTTGCATGCTTATGATTTTAATCTGCTAAAGGATGGAAAAATAATCGTAAGAAGGGCATATAATGGTGAAAGGATTGTGCTTATTAATGGGGAGGAGAAGGTATTGAATAATGATGTACTAGTAATTGCTGATAAAGAAAGAGCTGTAGGAATAGGTGGAATTATGGGAGGAAAGGATACAGAGATAAATGATTCTACAGTAAATGTTTTATTAGAAGCTGCATGCTTTTCTCCAGTTAATATAAGAAGAAGTTCTCGAAAATTAGGTCTCCGCACTGATGCCTCACTGAGATTTGAAAGGGGAGTTGATATTCACAAGACAGTAGATATACTTGATTATGCAGCAGAGATGATAAGGCTATTTGCAGGAGGAGAAATTGCTAAAAACAAAATTGATATAAATAAAGGATTACCAGCTTTACAAAGGATCTTTTTACGACCAGCAAGGGTTAATAAGGTTCTTGGCACAAATTTAAAAGAAGAAGAAATAGTCAAGACCTTGTCAGGAATCGGTTTCAATATAATATCTCATAATCCTGTATTAGAGGTTGAAGTACCTTCTTATAGACAAGATATAAAGGAAGAAATTGATCTTATAGAGGAGGTAGCAAGATTTTATGGATATAACAACATTCCATCCTTACCCTTACAGAAAGGTAATATAGTTGAAAAACCTTTAGTAGAAGAGATTATAGAGAGAAAATTAAGGGAGCTACTACCTAGCTTAGGTTTATACGAAACCATTAATTACAGTTTTATATCTGTTAAGGATTTGGAAAATAGTGGAATCTTGAATATACAGCCTTTTGGCAATTATATTCAGATCATGAATCCGCTAAGTGAAGAAAATAGTATACTAAGAACATCTCTTTTGCCATCTTTGCTTAAAGTAGCACAAATTAACAATAATAGACAGCAAAAAGATGTATTTATATACGAAATAGGAAAGGTATTTTATAAACTAGAAAGTAAATACCTAGAAGAAAAGCATCTTGGAATTTTAATGAGTGGTGAAGCTTATTTAAATCCTTGGAATATTCCTTATGAAATAAGAAAAGTAGATTTTTATGACTTAAAAGGGGTTGTTGAAACAATATTTGAAAAAATATGGGGTTTTGCTCCTATTTTTGAAAAATCTTCTTACGATTTTATGCATCCTTCTAAACAGGCTTATATTATAGTAAATGATGAGATTGTAGGTTATATAGGAGAGGTCAACCCATGGATTACTCAGAATTTAGATTTAAGAGAGAGAGTATATTTTGCAGAAATTAATTTAGATAAACTGAATATTGAGAAGCCTAAATCTAAATATGTTCCTCTACCTGTCTATCCAGGCATAAGAAGAGACATTGCTCTCCTTGTTCCAGAAGAAACATGCATAGAAGAAGTGGAAAAGGAAATCCTTTGGAACTCAGGTAATTTGTTGAAAGGAATAAGCATTTTTGACCTATATAAAGGAGAAAAAATAGAGAAAGGTTATAAAAGTATTACTTTTTCCTTATTCTTTTTAGCAGAGGACCATACCTTAGAGGACAGAGAAGTGGATGAAATAATAAATAAAATATTAACTAAGCTTTCTGAAAAAGGAGTATACTTAAGACAGAGATAGATGGAGAAAGTTTTAAAGATTCTTGAATGGGAGAAGATAATAAAGGAAATAGCAAAAGAGGCAGAGACCTCTGGAGGGAAGGAGAAGATTCTCACTCTAAAGCCTATTGCTGATTATGATGTTATAGAAAGATGGCATCTCCTGAATAATGAGGCTTTTAAAACAATTTCTTCTTTAGGATTTCCTACATTTTCTGGAATAAGAAATATTGAAATTTATGTAGAGCGAGCCGAAAGAGGGGGTATTATTTATCCTGATGAGTTTGAGGAGATAATTTCTACATTAGAAGCATGGAAAAAACTACGAGAATATCAAGAAAGGGCCAAAAGTATTGCTCCAAATTTGTGGAGGAATACTATTCACTATTTATTAGATCTTTATAATCAGATTAAAAAGTGCATTCAAGACGGAGAAGTAGTTGACTCTGCTTCTCCTGTATTAAAGTCTATAAGACAAAAAAAAGAAAAACTTAGTCAGAAAATAAAAGAAACTTTAGATAATTTGATCTATAAAGATTGGAGACCATATTTACAAGATCAAATTGTTACTATCAGACATGGAAGATACGTGGTTCCTGTAAGGCAGGAATTTAAAGGTAAAGTGCAAGGTATTGTCCATGATCAATCCACATCTGGTCTTACTATTTATGTGGAACCCCTTCCTGTGGTGGAGCTTAACAACCAGTTAGCAATTCTTGAAGTGGAAGAAAAAAAAGAAATTGAGAAAATATTGCTTAAACTTTCTTCCCATGTATTGAATTATAAAGAGGAAATTTTAGAGAACTTAAGGACATCGTTTGAACTAGATTTTGTATATGCTAAAATTAGATGGGCAGAAAAACAAAAAGCGATTGTCCCTATACTTGAAGAAGATAAGCCAATGATTATTCTTAGAGAAGCAAGACATCCCTTTCTTGGTGAGAAAGCTGTCCCTATTAGTTTAGAAGTTGGTCGCCATTTTAATACTTTAGTTATTACCGGCCCTAATACAGGCGGTAAAACTGTAACTTTAAAGACCATTGGATTATTAGTTCTTCTCAATCAATCGGGGGTTCCAGTTCCAGCAAAAGAAGGAACAACTTTTGGGATCTTTAATCAAGTATTTGCAGATATAGGAGACGAACAGAGCATTGAACAGAGCTTAAGTACTTTTTCTTCTCATATGACTAATATAATCTCTTTTATAGATTATTTAGAAAAGACAGGTGATAAAAAGGTGATTATTCTATTGGACGAGCTTGGAGCTGGAACTGATCCTCAAGAAGGAGCGGCTCTTGCAGTGGCTCTCTTGGAATATTTTCATGAGAAGGGTACTATTAATGTAATTGCTACTCATTATCCTCAACTTAAAGTTATCGCTTCTCAGTATCCGGGTATGGAGAATGCCTCAATGGAATTTGATGAAATCACTTTAAAACCGTTGTACAAAATTGTTATGGGAATTCCTGGAAAAAGCAATGCTATTTTAGTATCTAAAAGACTAGGTCTGCCAAGAAAAATTTTAGATAGAGCTATGAACTTCTTATCAAAAGATGAAATTAAATTTGAAGAGGTAATAGGAGAGCTACAAAAGGATAGAAGAAAGTTACAAGAAGAGCTTGAGAGAGTAAATAAACTGAAGAGGGACTTACAAGAAGAAAGGAAAAAACTTTTT
>CALHTV010000246.1 GCA_938039765.1 uncultured Dictyoglomus sp.
CTACAAAAGCCTCTTTTTTATCTGGAGTAACAAACATCCATGAAGCAGCATTATGCTCAAAAGGACTAATTAGACGGTATAGATCACCTTCAAAAACAATATGCCAAATTCTCTTATATAACTCAATTTGTTCTTTTATTAATTCCTTTTCTTCAGGAGTTAATCTGGTAAGATCTAACTCATATCCCAAAACTCCAGACATAGCCACATATCCTCTTGTTTTTAAGGGGGTTATTCTCCCTACTTGGTGGTTAGGGACTGCAGATATATGAGCTCCCATAGTAGATGCAGGGTATACTAAACTTGTTCCCCATTGAATTTTTAATCTTTCAATGGCATCAGTATTATCACTTGTCCATATTTGAGGCATATAGTAGAGAATGCCAGGATCATATCTACCTCCCCCTCCTGAACATCCTTCAAATAAAATATGTGGAAATTCTGAGGTTAATTCCTCCATCATTTCATATACTGCAAGGACGTATCTATGAAAAACTTCTTTTTGGTTCTCAGGGGGAAGAGCTAAAGAACCTACTTCTGTTAAGGGTCTATTCATATCCCACTTAATGTATTCAATGGGAGCACTTTTTATTATCTCTCTCATCATTCTTAATATTTCTTCTCTTACTTCTTTCCTTGTTATGTCAAGTACATATTGATTTCTACATTGAGAGAGAGGCCGTCCTTTTACCTGTATACACCAATCAGGATGTTTTCGATATAGATCACTATCTGGTGATACCATTTCAGGTTCGAACCAAATTCCAAATTTTAATCCCATCTCTTTTAATTTTTTACCAAGGCCATCTAAACCATTTGGCAACTTCCTTTTATCTACATACCAATCTCCCAAAGAACTTGTGTCATCATCTCTTTTTCCAAACCATCCATCGTCAAGGACAAATAGTTCTATACCAAGGTCTTTTGCTTCTTTTGCAAGTTCTAATAATTTTTGTTCATTGATATTAAAGTAAACGGCCTCCCAAGTATTTATTAATATAGGTCTTCTCTTATCTCTATACTCTCCTCTACATAATCTCTTCCTGTACAGACGGTGAAATGTCCGAGACATTTCTCCTAGTCCTTGTGAAGAATAAACCATAACTACTTCAGGTGTTTGAAAGGTTTCTCCTGGTTCAAGAATCCAACTAAATTCAAAAGGATTTATACCCATGGTTATTCTTGTAGTATCAAATTGGTCTACCTCTACAAAAGCTGCGAAATTTCCACTATACACAAGGTTAAATCCATATACTTCTCCTTCTTTTTCTGTAGCATCTTTAGAGAGCAAGGCTATAAAGGGATTATGTTGATGAGAACTTTCTCCTCTGGTGCTTTCTATAGCTTTAATTCCATGCATTAAAGGTACCCGCTCTATATGTCTTTCTCGTGCCCAGGAACCCCAGAGATGAAGAAGATCAAAATTAGAATGGTCAAAATCTACGCATGCGCTTAGTGCTCTGAGAATTTTTAATTTCTGTTTCCCATCATTTATAAATTTTACACTTCTTGTAATCACATTATAATCTCTATAAGCTGTATATAGTAAAGTTACCTTCAAGTTAATTAATTCATCTATTAATTCTACTTCTAAAGTTTCTGCTTCATCATCTTGCTCCACATAAGTAGCTGGAAGTCCTATTAATTTAGGTTTTCCTTTGTATACTTTGTAAGAATTAAATATTAAATTTGTGATACGAGATCCATCTTCTTGTTCAATTTGGTATGCAGGATGTCTAAAGTCAGAGTTTCCATAAGAAGGGTATTCTAAAAGCATCCGATCAAAAGTAAAGGATTTATCATTAGGATCAGGATTAGGGCCAAAAGGAGAGGTGATGAGGGCTTCTGTAAAATGAGAGTGATTTAGTTTCTTTCCCCAATAAAGGTGGGTGAGGTATTTTTCTTTAAATATTTTAAAAATATAACTAGAATTTCCAGCAATTAAATGAAAAATGTGGTTTTCTTTATCAAAAATAATAGACATAATTTATCACCTCAAATTTTAATTTTTTATTCTATGTTAATATACCATAAAAATATCGAAAAGCTTATTGGTTATTAAAAATATTTTCTTTTCTTTTATTTTATGTCTTAATTTAACTAATAATATTAAAATAAATAGAAACTTTTAGGGGAAGGGGTGATGAGAAGGTAATATAAACAGCATTAGGTGGTTTATTTGTGTTTGTTAAACTTACTTATTTAAAACAGGGGGTGAAGTTATGAAAAAATTTCTGTTAGTTTCTTTCATTTTTGTCATCTTCTTATTAATGGCTACCACAGCTCAAACACCTAAAAAACTTGTTTTTGCTTGGATTCCTAAGGCTCTTAACAATCCTGTATTTGAGCTTGGTAGAGACGGAAGCTTTTAAGAGAGCTGAAGAATTGTCTAAAAAGGGTCCATATAAGGTGGAAGTACTTTATGTGGCCTCGGTAGCTTCTGACGCTACTGAGCAAGCAAGGGTAGTAGAAGATGTAGTAGCTAGAAAAGTTGATGGAATAGCGATTTCTTGTAATGATCCTACAGCTTTAATTGATGTCATAAACAAGGCAGTTGAAGCTGGAATACCTGTTATGACTTTTGATGCTGATTCTCCTAAAAGCAAGAGATTTACATATCTTGGTGTAAACAACTATGAGGGTGGTAAATGGGCTGCAAAACTTCTCGTAAAAGCTATGGGAACAAGTGGGGATGTAGCAATGTTGACTGGTGTTCCTGGAGCTCTCAATTTAGAAGAGAGAATGAGAGGATTTAGAGATGAAATAAAGAAATATCCTAAGATAAAAATAGTTACTACTGTGGCCTGCTATGATGATATTAACAGAGGGGTACAGGTTGTAGAGGAAACTATGCAGAAATATCCAAAACTTAGAGGCTGGTTCTTTGTAGGACTTTGGCCATTATTTGCTGAAAGAGGATCTATGCCTCTTTGGGAAAAAGCAGCTAAAGCCAAGAAAGTGTTCACTGTTGCTTTCGATACCTTACCTGTTGAGCTTCAGCTTCTCAAGGAAGGATATCTCTGTGGACTCGTAGGTCAAAAATACTGGGGTTGGGGATATGATGCAATAGATATCTTATATAGAAAAGTAGTAAATAATGAAAAGTTCCCAGATTGGATTGACTCAGGAATGGACATAGTAACTCAGAAGAATGTTGATGCTATGATTAGAGCTTGGTTGTTAAAGGACTTCAAGACTCCTCTTCCACCTGCTTTCTAAAGAAGGGGGAAAGTTTTAAGGTTAAGAAGATAAGGTTATATAGGGTACGGCCTTAGTCTGGGTCGTACCCTTTTTTTAAAAAGGAGGTGAGGCTTTTTGGAACCAATTCTTAGAATGGAGGGAATATCTAAGGCTTTTCCAGGAGTACAAGCTTTAGATAGAGTAGACTTTGAGGCATATGCAGGAGAGGTTATGGCTCTGGTGGGGGAAAATGGTGCTGGAAAATCTACTTTAATGAAGATTTTGAGTGGGGCTTATCAGAAAGACGCTGGAAGAATCTATTTAGAAGGCAAAAGAGTTGAGATACAAGATCCCTATCATGCTCAGTTATTAGGAATTAGTACTATTTATCAAGAGCTAAATGTTACTTTTAATCAAACAGTAGCTCAAAATATCTTTCTTGGAAGAGAACTAAAAAGAAAAGGAATTTTAGGAAGTTTAGGATTTGTAGACAGGAAAGAGATGGAAAGAAGAGCTGGGGAGATCTTAAAAATGTTAGGAGCTAATATTGCTCCTAATGAATTTGTTAAAAATTTATCTGTTGCTCAAAAGCAGTTGGTGGAAATAGCTAAGGCCTTATCTTTTAAAGCTAAAATTATAATTATGGATGAGCCTACCTCAGCGTTAGGTTCAGAAGAAGTAGAAAAACTATTTGAAGTTATAAAACAGTTAAAGGACCAGGGTATTGCAATTATATTTATTTCTCATCGCTTGGAAGAAGTTTTTAAGATTGCTGATAGAATAACGATTTTAAGAGATGGAAAATTAGTTGGTTATATGAAAAAAGAAGAAGCTACAATAGATAAAAGTGATTTATCTAATGGTTAACAGACCTTTAGGGGATATGTTTAAGAAGGAAGAAGTAAAAAAAGGAGAGCCTGTTTTAGAGGTTAGGAATCTGAGTAGTAATGTGGTTAAGAATGTGAGTTTTAGTTTATATAAAGGAGAGATTCTTGGCATTGCGGGATTGGTTGGTTCTGGAAGAACGGAATTAGTAAGGTTAATTTTTGGAGCAGACCCTAAAAAGTCAGGTGAAATATATATAGAAGGTAAAAAAATAGAACTCAAATCTCCCGAAGACGCAGTGAAAGTAGGTATTGGGCTTGTGCCTGAGGATAGGCAAAATCAAGGCTTAATTTTAAAAATGCCTGTAAGAGAGAATATAGGAACTACTATTATAAGAAAAATTTTAAGTTTTTTAAGTTTTATTGATAAGGTAAAACTTTCTCAGATAGCAGAGGATTTTGTTAAAAAATTAAATATCAGAACTCCGTCCATACTTGAGAAGGTGATGTATTTGTCAGGAGGGAATCAACAAAAGGTTGTGTTAGCAAAATGGTTGGCTTCGGATGCTAAAATTTTGATACTTGATGAACCTACAAGGGGAATAGATGTAGGTGCAAAAGCAGAAATTCATGCTATTATGAGCCAGTTAGTTAAACAGGGTATTTCTATAATAATGATTTCTTCAGAAATGCCTGAGGTTTTGGCTATGAGTGATAGAATTTTAGTGATGAGTGAAGGAAGAATAGTGGCTGAACTTCAAAGAGGTGAGGCTACACAGGAAAAGATCATGGCTTATGCTTCTGGAAATATAGTTAACTAAAGGGAGGGAGGTATTTAGAATATGAAAGAGACAGTAAGAAAATCTAATATAAAGGCCACAAGAATTCAAGAAATAGGAATTCTTATAATTTTATTTGTTTTATCTACCTTTTTGAGCCTTACTACAGAGACTTTTCTGACCTCAACGAATATATTTAATATTTTAAGAGCTTTTTCGTGGATTGCAATTAGTGGTTTTGGAATTTTATATGATGCTTAAAGCAAATTTTGGGGTTTTTCTTTCTATAATTGGCGGAGTACTAATTGGGGGTTTAATTGGTTTTATAAATGGATTTTTAATAAGTAAAACAAATCTTCCGCCTTTCATTGCAACTTTAGGTACAATGAATATTGCAAGAGGATTTTGCTATGGTATTACAGGGGGATGGCCTGTTAGAGATTTACCTAAGTCTTTTAATTTTCTTGGACAGTACGATGTTCCCTTTTTAGGAGTAGGAATTCCTTTACCTGTTATATTTATGGTTATTTTAGGAATAATAACTTCCATATTCTTAAATAGAACCTCTTGGGGTTATAAGATTTATGCAGTAGGAGGTAATGAACAAGCAGCAAGGCTTTCAGGAATAAATACAGGAAGGGTAAAGATTATGATTTATACTTTATGTGGAATGTTGACAGCAGTAGGAGGAATATTGATGACTGCAAGGTTGGGAGTGGCAGCACCAACGGCGGCTTTAGGTTATGAATTAGATGTTATTGCTGCGGCTGTTATAGGAGGAGCATCTTTATCGGGAGGAGAAGGAACAGTGCTAGGAGTAATTATTGGAGCTGCTATAATGCAGGTTTTAAGAACAGGTATGGTTCTTTTAGGTTTTCCTGCTTATTGGCAACCCTCAGCTATTGGTACGATAATAATTGTAGCTATAATCTTCGATCAATATAGAAAGAGAAAGATGGGTATAATTAGGTAAAGCTATTAGGAGGGGAAGGGGATAAGGAGGGATTAAAATTTATGGGGTTAAAGGGAGATTTAAGAAGTATTCCATTATGGGAGATATTACAAACTTTATCTATAGGGAAGAAAACAGGTAAACTTGAAATTAATAGTGAGATTAAAAGAGCTGAAATTTTTTTTGAAAATGGAAGGATTGTAAATGTAAGGTCTGGTTTTATTGAGGGATATGATGCCATACTAGGTTTGCTGTTTGGGATTCAGGAGACTTTGTCTTTCATCTAGGCGAAGTAACTCCAATTAAAACCTTAAATTTAGATCCTTTGGAAGCTTATGTAAATCTCTCAAAATATGTTGATGTAATGAATTATTTAGGGGATATGGTTTTATTACCTGTAAGAATTGATGGCTTAGCCTTAGAAGAAGAGGTTGTTTCCTCTTCTTTTGATGGTGTAGTACGAGTTAGAGATGTAGTATTGAATTCACCCTTAGGTGAATTAAAAACTCTTGAGTTTATTCAAAAATTACTAGGAGAAGGAAAACTTATAAGAGTAGAAGAAGATTTGAGGATTTTCTGGATATATATCTTTTGGCGATATTTTCGATTCTTGACAATGGAAGAGGGAAGAAAATATTTAGGAGATGAAAAGGGATTAAGGAAAGAACTTAAAAACTTTGTTTCAGAAACAGCAGAGGGGGGTATTTTAGAA
>CALHTV010000247.1 GCA_938039765.1 uncultured Dictyoglomus sp.
CAGAAACTATTGCAAAAGAAACAATACCTACATCCTCTGTTTCATCCACTTCGGTAAAACAGGAAGAGAAAAAGGAGGGATTAAGTCTCGAAATAATAAAAGATAAATGGCCTCAATTTTTAGAGAAAATAAAAAAGAGAAAGATATCTTTAGAAGCTATGCTTAGAGAAGCAAGAATTATAGAAATAGATCAAGAAAATAAATTAGTCCTTGGCTTACCTAAAAACTTCTCCTTCCTCAAGGAGAGGCTAGAGGAAAGACCTAATAGAGCATTAATTGAAGATGAATTCAAAAAGATTTATGGTATTCCAATGCAAGTGAAATTTATAACTCTAACTGAAGATAATCCAGTTTTAGAAAACCCTAAGATTGAAAATCCCAAAAACGAGGATAAAATATCTCCCGAAAAGATTAAAGACGTTTTTGGGGGTAAAATAATAGATAGGAGGGAATAAAGTGAAAGGAAATCCTTTCGAAGCCATGAAGCAACTTAAAAAAATACAAGAAAAAATGGCAAAAATAGACGAAGAATTAGAACAAACTTTAGTAGAAGGTACAGCAGGTGGAGGAGTAGTAAAAATTATAATGTCTGCTAAAGAGGAGGTAAAGGAGGTAAAAATAGACCCTGAGGTGGTAAATAAAGAAGAAGTAGATATCTTGGAAGATCTTATTGCAGCTGCCTTAAGAGATGCCCTAACAAAAGCAAAAGAAAAAACAGCTGAAAAAATGGGGAGTCTCGCTGAAGGGATTCCACTACCACCTGGTCTCTTTTAGATAATGCCTGAAAAGAATATCTTTGAAAAGCTCATTGAAGAGCTCACTAAAATTCCTGGGATAGGTCCAAAATCTGCCCAGAGGATAGCCTTCTATCTCCTAAAACAACCACGAGAAAATGTGGAAACCCTTGCTAACACCATTTTAAAAGTCAAAAAAGAGATAAAATATTGCTCTATATGCTTCAATATCACAGAAAAAGAGCCCTGTGAAATATGTTCTAATCCTGAAAGAGATCCTTCTTCCATCTGTGTAGTAGCAGAACCTAAGGACTTATGGGCAATAGAAAAAACATCCCGTTATAAAGGACTATATCATGTCCTAGGAGGTCAGATTTCTCCTTTAGATGGAGTTTTTCCTGAGGACTTAAGAATAAAAGAACTAATAAATAGAGTAGAAAAAGGAAATATAAAAGAAGTAATATTAGCTACTGACTCCACCCCTGAAGGAGAGGCTACTGCACTATATATTGCAAGAATTCTTATGGCATATCCTGTAAGAGTAACTCGTCTTGCTCATGGACTTCCAGCTGGTACAGAACTTGACTTTGCTGATGAGATGACTTTAATCCATGCCTTAGAAGGCAGAAAAGAGTTAATATTATAATAAATAAGGAGGTTATAGTATGAAAGATATGCTAGAAATTCGCTGGCATGCAAGAGCAGGGCAAGGAGCAAAAACAGCCTCCTATCTCCTTGCTGAAACAGCCATGGAGGCTGGAAAGTATATTCAAGCCTTTCCAGAATATGGGCCAGAAAGAACTGGAGCACCTATGAAAGCCTATACAAGAATAAGTGATAAACCTATAAGAATCCATAGCCAGATTTATAATCCTGATGTAGTAGTAGTATTAGATAAATCTTTAATAGGTAAAGTAAATATTTTAGAAGGTCTTCCTTCAGAAGGCATTATTATTGTAAATACCACTCAAACCCCTAAAGAAGTAAGAGCCCAACTAGATATCTCCGATCGAAAAATCTATACTGTAGATGCTACAGGCATTGCCTTAGAGACCATAGGAAGACCAATCCCTAATACTCCAATGCTTGGTGCTTTAATTAAAGTAGTACCAATAATATCCTTAGAGGACGTTCTTACTCAACTTAAAAAGAAGTTTGAAGGGAGATTTAAACCCGAAGTTATAGAGGGTAATCTTAATGCCATAAAAAGAGCTTACGAGGAGGTAAAAGAAGAATGAAACTACCAGGATGGAAAGAATTAGTAAAAACAGCTCCTATTTTACCTGCTGGAACTTCTAAAGAATATAAAACAGGAGATTGGAGAACTTTTAGACCTGAAATAGATTATAACAAATGTACCACTTGTATGTTTTGTTGGCTTTTCTGCCCTGATTCTGCTGTAAAATTTGATGGAACAAAAGTATATATAGACTATGAGTATTGCAAAGGCTGTGGTCTCTGTGCAGCAGAATGTCCTGTAAAAGCTATAACTATGAAAGAAGAAGAAAAGTAAAGGAGGGAAAAAGATGAAAACAGTAAAAAGAATTGCCATAGAGGGAAATGAAGCAGCAGCATTAGCCTTTAAGCAGGTAAATCCTGATGTTGTTGCTGCTTATCCTATAACACCATCTACAGAGGTAGTTCAGAAGTTTTCTGAATATGTGGCCAATGGAGAAGTAGATACGGAGTTTGTACCTGTGGAAAGTGAACATAGCGCCATGAGTGCATGTATAGGTGCTGCAGCTGCTGGAGCAAGGGTAATGACCTCCACAGCATCCCAAGGACTTGCCTTGATGTGGGAGATGCTCTATATAGCCTCTGCTTTAAGACTTCCCATCGTAATGACTGTTTCTAATCGTGCTCTATCTGCCCCTATTAATATTCATGGAGATCATAGCGATGCTATGGGAGCAAGAGACTCAGGATGGATACAAATCTTCTCGGAAAATGTACAAGAAATATACGATAATATCTTCCAAGCAGTAAAGATTGCAGAAAATCCTGAGGTAAGACTACCTGTAATGGTAGGATATGATGGTTTCATTACTAGTCACTCTGAAGAGATTATTGAGATCCTTGATGACGAGGTAGTACAAAGCTTTATTGGAAAATATAAACCAGCATATTCTCTGCTTGATGTAGATAATCCTATATCCGTTGGTCCTCTTGCTTTAACAGACTCTTACTTTGAATTTAAAGTTGCTCAAGCTTATGCTTTAGAAAACTCTCTTCCTATTATAAAGAAAGTAGGAAAAGAATACGGAGATCTTACAGGAAGATATTATGATGTTATAGAGAAATACAAAATGGACGGAGCAGAGTATGTGGTTGTTGCTATGAGCTCTACTGTAGGCACAGCTCGAGAAGTAGTAGATGCATTAAGAGAAAAAGGACTTCCTGTAGGACTTCTAAAAATAAGAGTATTCAGACCATTCCCCACCGAAGATATCATAAATGCTCTAAAAGATGTTAAAGTAGTGGGAATTTTAGATAGAAGTATGGTACCAGGTTCCTTTGGTGGGCCACTCTATCATGAAATAACCTCTGCTTTATATCATTTTGAAAAAAGACCTATTGCCCAACCATATGTATATGGTCTTGGTGGAAGAGATATCACAACCCAACATATAGAGAAAGTTTTTGAGGAACTTATGGAGATAGCAAAGAAAGGAAAACCCAATCCTCTCACCTATATTGGAGTAAGAGAATAATAGGAGGTGCTTTAAAATGGCAATAAATTTAAGAGAATTAGCATTAAAAGAAGAAAGACTGGTAAGTGGACATAGATTATGTGCTGGCTGTGCAGCAAGTACTATAGTAAGAATGGTTCTTAATGCAATTGATGAACCAGTTGTAGTAGCTAATGCTACAGGATGTCTTGAAGTAGCCACAACTATATTTCCCTTCACTTCTTGGAATGTACCATGGATACATTCAGCTTTTGAGAACGCTGCTGCTACCATAGCAGGAGCAGAAGCAGCATACAGAGCTCTAAAAAGAAAGGGAGAAATAAATAAAGAAATAAGATTCCTAAGTTTCTCAGGAGATGGAGGAACTTATGATATAGGTCTCCAAGCTCTATCAGGAGCTGTTGAACGAGGGCATAGAGCAGTATATATCTGCTATAACAATGAGGCTTATATGAACACAGGAATTCAGAGATCAGGAGCTACTCCAAGAGGAGCTTTTACTACTACATCTCCTGCAGGAAAAGTTATTCCTGGAAAACCTCAAAAGAGAAAAAATTTAACTGAAATGATGGTAGCCAATGGAGCAAAGTATGTAGCTCAAGCCTCTCCAAGCCATTGGAGAGACCTTATGGAAAAGGTAAAAAAAGCGGTAAATACTGATGGACCAGCCTTCTTAAATATATATTCTACTTGTCCAAGAGGATGGAGAACCCCTGATGACTCAGCTATAAGCATAGCAAGACTTGCAGTGGAGACTGGTATATGGCACCTTTATGAAGTAGAGAACGGAAAATATAAAATAAACTACAAGCCAGCAAAAGGATTTAAACCTATAGAAGAATTTCTAAAAGCCCAAGGAAGATTTGCTCATCTACTAAAACCTGAAAATGCTCATGTACTTGAAGAGTTTAAGAGAGATTTAGAAGAAGAATGGAACAGACTCTTGAGAATGGAAGAGGCAACAAACAAGTAGGATTAAAAAGCTCATGAAATATAAAAGGCTCCCCCTAAAAGGGGGAGCCCAATTTCCTAAAAAGATGCAGAGAAATAGCTATAAACTGGGAGTACATCTTTATAAAGGTACACACTCTATTAACGAAGATCTTAGGCTTCTTTCTATAAATACTGCCCAGCTTTTCTCAGGAAATCCAAGAAGCTATAGACCTACCACAGAAAAACTTCCTATTTTTCCCTTCTCACCTATTTTTATTCATGCTCCTTATGTGGTAAACATCGCTTCTCCTGATGAAAAAGTCTTTACCCTTTCTATCAAAAAAGTTAAAGAAGAATTAAAACTTGCAGAAGAATTAGGATGGGAAGGATTAGTGATTCATCCAGGAAGTAGCAAAAAAATGGGTAGAGAGATAGCAAAGAAAAATTTCTTCAGAGCTTTAGAGAAAATTTTCGAAGAAGACATCAATGCAAAACTTATCGTAGAAAATAGCGCTGGAGAAGGAGACGGCTGGGGCTCAACTTTGGAAGACTTTTATGCTATATACCAAGAATTTCCTTCTATATACTTTTGCATAGATACTTGTCATCTTTTTGCTGCAGGATACAATCTTAAAAACGAGAGGATATGTAAATTAACCTTCTACTCCCTATTTGAAAATGTACCCCTAGAAAAATTAATACTAATCCATATAAACGACTCTCATTTCCCATTAGGATCTCATAGAGATCAACATGCCCATATAGGGAAAGGAGCTATAGGAATAAAGGGATTTAAAAATCTCCTTAGTATCCCTGAAATAAGAAAAATTCCTCTTATCCTTGAAACTCCTAAAGACTCTCCTATGGCAGACCTCTACAACTTACATACTATAAGAAAAAT
>CALHTV010000248.1 GCA_938039765.1 uncultured Dictyoglomus sp.
CAAAGAAGTTCCTTTTTTAAAGTGAGTATAGATTTATTGAGTTTTATTCTTTCCATATTTTTAGCCTTCTTTTTAAGATTTGAGTTTAATATTCCCACCTCCTACTGGGAAGTTTTACCTCACATCTTTTTAAGGGAAATCCCAATCTTTATTCTTTTATATTTTTGGGTATTTAAAATTAATTCCCTTCTTTGGGAATATTTTAGTCTAGAAGGATTAAGAGACCTCACTTTAATGCTAACCATAGAGAAATTACTTTTTTATCTTTCTCATTTAATATTTCCTTTAGAGGGTTTTCCAAGATCTGTAGTTGTTATTTCCTTTTTCTCTGCTCTCTTGTTGCTTTTCTCTGTAAGAGCTTTTACCCGTTGGCTATATGAGTCAAAAAGAAAAAATAATGGGATTGCTAAATTTTCAACTAAGAGGGTAATTCTTATAGGAGCAGGCGATGCAGGGGAAAAGATTCTTCGGGAGATAAAAATTCATAGGGAGTTGAATTACGATGTAGTAGGATTTTTAGATGATGACCCTAAAAAAATAGGAAAAAAGATTCATGGAGTAAAAGTTTTAGGCCCTATTAGATCTTTGCCAAATATTGTCAAAGAACTAAGAATTCAAGAAGTAATAATTTCTATTCCTTCGGCGTCTGTCTCTCTTATAAGGGAGATTGTTAGTATGGCCTCTAAATTGAAAATTCCTGTGAAAATCCTTCCTGGTATATGGGAATTGATAGATGGAAGGGTAAGTATAAGTAAGATAAGAAATGTGAAGATTGAAGATTTATTGGAGAGGGATGTAATTAACTTAGATTCTAAAAAAATAGAGGAATATATAAGGGATAAGAAGATTTTAGTTACAGGGGCTGGAGGTTCAATAGGATCAGAAATATGTAGACAGGTAGCAAGCTATAGCCCTCAAAAGATCATCCTTGTAGGTAGAGGAGAAAATAGCATATTTAATATTGATTTAGAGTTAAGAAGAAATTTCCCTAATATTAAAGTAAAACCCTATATTGCAGATATAAAAGATAGAGATAGAATATTATATATTTTCTCTCATGAGAGACCTGATATTGTTTTTCATTCTGCTGCTCATAAACATGTACCTTTAATGGAAGAAAATCCAGACGAAGCAGTCCTTAACAATGTTTTTGGCACCATTAATGTTATGGATGCCTCAAAAGAAGTAAAAGTAAAAAGATTTATATTCATATCTACAGATAAAGCAGTATATCCTGCAAATATCATGGGAGCCACAAAAAGGGTAGGAGAGATATTAGTAAAATATTATAGTTTAAATTCAGAAACAGAGTTTATTGCAGTAAGGTTTGGTAATGTTTTAGGAAGTAGAGGAAGTGTTCTTGAGGTGTTTAAGAAGCAGATAGAACAAGGAGGCCCTATTACCATTACTCATCCTGATATGGAAAGATATTTTATGACTATTCCAGAGGCAGTAGGACTTGTTTTACAAGCAGGTATTATGGGAAAATCAGGGGATTTATTTGTTCTTGATATGGGGAAGCCAATAAAAATAATAGATCTTGCAAAAAATTTTGTTGAACTTTCAGGATATGATCCTCAAGAAATTGGTATAAAAATTTCTGGACTTCGTCCTGGTGAAAAATTAAAAGAAGAACTCTGGGAGAAGGAAGAAATCATAGAAAAAACAGATCATCCTAAAATTCTAAGGATAGTATCCACAAATCATATAGATCATTATATATTAGAGAGGAAACTTTTGGAGTTAGAAAAGATAACAAAAACAAGAGATAGAGAAAAAATATGGAAAACTCTAAAAGATATTATTGAATTAAGTAGAAAAAATTATAAAAAAGAGGAAGTTTTAGGATAAAAATGAAAATAGTCTCTATAGTAGGTGCTCGTCCCCAATTTATTAAACTTGCTCCTCTTTCGGTAGAGTTAAGAAAGCTAGGAATAGAGGAGATTATTCTTCATACTGGACAACACTATGACGATAATATGAATGAAATTTTCTTTAAAGAACTTGAAATTCCTGAACCCAATTACAATCTTGGAGTAGGCTCAGGCTCTCATGGGGAACAGACAGGAAGGATGTTGATTGAGATAGAAAAGATTTTGATTAAAGAAAAACCTGACCTTGTGATAGTTTATGGAGATACAAATTCTACCTTAGCAGGAGCCTTAGCAGCAAAAAAACTTCATATGTTTTTGGCTCATGTGGAAGCAGGACTTAGAAGTTTCAATAAAAAAATGCCTGAAGAGATAAATAGAATTGTTGCTGATCACTTATCAGATATTTTGTTTTGTCCAACGGAAACTGCAGTGGAAAATTTAAGAAAGGAAGGTATTTTAAAAGGAGTATATTTAGTAGGAGATATAATGTTTGATGCTCTTGAACACTTTGTAAAAATTTCTCAGAGAAAAAGTAGAATTTTAGAGATTTTAAACCTTAAACCTAAGGATTATTATTTGTTGACTATTCATAGAGCTGAAAATACTGATAATATAGAGAGATTAAAAAGTATACTCTCCGCTTTAGGAGAGTCAAGGAAAAACATAATTTTCCCTATTCATCCAAGAACTAAAAATAGAATAAAGGAATTGGGATTAGAAAATTATCTATCCTCTAATATTAAAACTATAGAGCCAGTAGGATATCTTGATATGTTAGAGCTTGAGAGAAATGCCTATGCTATATTGACTGATTCCGGAGGAGTACAGAAAGAAGCTTTTTGGTTAAAGGTTCCGTGCATAACATTGAGGGATGAAACAGAATGGATAGAGACAGTAAGATATGGATGGAATACTCTTGTTGGAGCAGATAAAAATAAAATATTGGAAGCTTTAGATAATATTAAAAAGGGAGAAGATATTAATTTTGAAAAAAACTATGCTGCACCTAAAATATGTGAAATATTATTAAGGGAGTTTAAAACGGGAGGGAAATAACAAATGAGTTTTAAAAGTATCTCTGTGGTAGGACTTGGATATGTGGGACTTCCTTTAGCATTAGAATTTGCAAGGGCTGGTTTAAAGGTATACGGAATTGAGCAAAATCCTAATAAAGTTGAAATGGTAAATAAAGGAATTTCATATATTGATGATGTAAAAAATGAGGAACTTTTAGAAGTTGTTAAAAAAGGTAATATAATAGCATCTGTAGATTTTGAATCAGTAAAATTATCTGATGCAGTGATTATATGTGTTCCTACCCCTCTTGGACCTCATAAAGAACCAGACATTTCTTATATAGTAAATGTTACTACCGAAATTTCTAAAAATCTGAAAAAGGAACAGTTAGTGGTTTTAGAAAGCACAACCTATCCTGGAACTACCGAAGAGGTTGTCCTTCCAATTTTAGAGAAGAGTGGATTTAAGGCTGGAGAAGATTTTTATCTTGCCTTCTCTCCTGAAAGAGTAGATCCTGGAAATAAAAAATTTACTACAAAGGATATACCAAAAGTAGTAGGGGGAATAAATGAAATCTCTACAGAAAAAGCTGCACAGCTATATTCTTTAGTATTTCCTAAAGTGCATAAAGTATCCTCTCCGAAGGTAGCAGAGATGGAAAAACTTCTTGAAAATATATTTCGTCTTGTAAATATTTCTTTTATAAATGAACTTGCTATTTTATGCGAAAAAATGGGGATTGATATATGGGAAGTAATTGATGCTGCATCTACAAAGCCTTATGGATTTATGCCCTTTTATCCTGGACCGGGATTAGGAGGTCATTGTTTAATAGGTAAAGAAAAAATC
>CALHTV010000249.1 GCA_938039765.1 uncultured Dictyoglomus sp.
TTCGTACTCTACTTGAAGTTCAGCTATCAAATTATTGTTAGGAACTAACTCAGATCTAATTAAAGAAAGTCTCTTTTCAACTTCCTTTTTTTCTTCTAAATATTTTTCCAAGCTATTTTTTAACTTTTTCCATGCCCAAAATCTTATCGAATCTTGAACATCTTTAAGCTTATTTCTTAACTCTTCATATTTATTAGCAATGTTAACTTCATTTTTTAAAACTTCGATGGTTTTTAAAGCCTCTATTCGCCTCTCTTCAAGCTCATTCCACTTACTTTCTATTATCTCTAACTTTAATAGAATATCTTTTACCTTTTCATGATAACCCGATATACCAGCTATATTTTCTATTAACTCTCTTATTCTTTCGTCCTCTTTGAGAAGTAAATCTTCTATTTCTCCCTGCCCCAAAAAAACAAAACTATATCTTCCTAATCCTAAATTACTTAAAAAGAGCTGAATATCTTTTAGCCTGGTAGTTTTGTCGTTTATACAATACTCGCTATCTTCATCTCTATATATCTTTCTAGATATTACATACTCTTCTTCAAAAACTTCTATACAAAGTTCTACCTTAGCATAATTAGCAGGAGAATAAAACTTATTACCCCCGAATATAACCTCATCATTTCTCTCTGCCCTTAAAGTTTTAAGTTTTTGTTCTCCTAAAACCCATCGAATAGCATCTAGGATATTGCTTTTCCCACTTCCGTTAGGACCAGTTATCACAGTAAAATTTCTAGAAAAGGGAATTTTTATATTTCCAATAAAAGATTTAAAATTAGTAAGTTCTAAGCTTTTAAGATAAATCATTTCTTAACCTCTCTACAGCTTGTTTTGCTGCTTCAATCTCGGCCTCTCTTTTATTTTTACCTATACCCTCCGATATCTTTTGCCCTCCAACCCAAACTTCCACATAAAAAATCTTATTATGTTCTGGACCCTCTTCTCTAACTAAGATATATTGAGGTTTCTGACCTTTTTTGTATAACATAGACTGTAATAAATTTTTCCAATCTATCTCTATTCCCAAATCCTCCACTTCTTCTCGAAAAAGTTTACTTATAAAGTCCTTAGTATACTCATACCCTTTATCTAGATATAAAGCTCCGACAAAAGCTTCAAACAAATCTCCTAAAATGGAACTTTTCTCTCTTCCTCCTTGCTTTTCTTCTCCTAAACCCAAGAGAACTAAATCTCCTAATCCCAATTCTTTTGCCTTTTTAAAAAGAGTTTCCTCTTTGACTAGATATATTCTCTTTTGAGTCAAAATACCTTCTGATGCTTCTTTATATTTTTCATATAAAATTTCAGTTATTACCATATTCAATACCGCATCACCTAAAAATTCCATCCTTTGATTATCACAATTAAAATCAGGATTCTCGTGTCTAAAAGAGGGATGGGTTAAAGCTTCTATTAAAAGTTCTTTATTCTCAAATGAAACTCCTGTCTTTTCTTTCGTTTTTTTTACTATTTCATTTAAATTTATTCTTTTGATTTTCATTCCTCATACTTCTTAAAAATTAACGTAGCATTCTGTCCCCCAAATCCAAAAGAGTTCTTCAAAGCATATTTAACATCCCATTTTCTAGCTTGGTTAGGAACATAATCAAGATCACAATCAGGATCCTTCTCCTCATAATTAATTGTTGGAGGAACTATCCCATCATGAATAGCCAAAACAGTAGCAATAGACTCTACTGCTCCAGCTGCTCCGAGAAGGTGTCCAATCATGGATTTTGTAGAACTTACAGGTATCTTATAAGCGTAATCCCCAAAAACTTTTTTTATGGCTAAGGTTTCTATTTTATCATTCAACTTAGTAGAGGTTCCATGGGCATTAATATAGTTGACTTCCTGAGGTTCAATTCCAGCATCTTTGATTGCCCTTTTCATTGCCAAAACAGCCCCATTTCCCTCAGGATCAGGAGCAGTAATATGATAAGCATCATCAGAAGATCCAAAACCAACTATTTCTGCATATATCGGGGCACCTCGCTTTAATGCATGAGAAAGTTCTTCAAGAAGTAAAACCCCTGCTCCCTCTCCCATTACAAAACCATCTCTCTTAGCATCAAAAGGTCTACTTGCTTTCTCAGGAGGATCATTTTGGGTGGACAAAGCTTGAAGAGCACAAAAACCAGCTATTCCCATAGGAGTAATAGAGGCCTCACTTCCTCCTACAATAGCAAAATCTGCTTCACCCCAAGAAATAAGTCTATATCCAAGTCCTATAGCATGAGCTGAAGACGCGCATGCAGATACAGGAGAATAATTAGGACCTTTAAATCCAAAAAATATAGAAATATTTCCTGAAGCAATATTAATTATAACCATAGGAATTAAAAAGGGACTTACTCTGTTTACTCCCTTTTCAAATAAAATCTTAAACTGATTTTCTAAAGTTTCAAATCCTCCAATTCCTGAAGTGACTAAAACAGCTGTATTTTCTTTCTCTTCTTCTGTTGGATTCCAGCCTGCATCTTCTAAAGCTAACTTAGTTGCAGCTATGACAAATTGAGAAAATCTATCAAGTCTACGAACTTCTCTTTTATCAATAAAATCTTCAGGATTAAAATCTTTTACCTCTCCAGCTATCTTTGTAGGAAAACCATCTGTAGAAAACTTAGAAATATACGAAATTCCAGATTTTCCTTCTTTAATATTTCTCCAAAAGTTATCCTTTCCAATACCAACAGGAGAAATAACTCCTACACCTGTGACCACAACTCTTCTTTTCATCAAAACATTAACCCCCTTTAAAAATGAGGGTACTGGACCTTTTGCCAGTACCCTTTCTACAAAAATTATAATCTCTTTTCTATATACCTAACCACGTCCCCTACAGTTTTAAATTTTTCAGCCTCTTCATCTTGAACATCAATACCAAATTCTTCTTCTAATGCCATAATTAGTTCTACAGCATCCAAAGAATCTGCTCCTAGATCTTCTTGAATATTTGAGTCCATTGTTACAAGACTTTCATCTACTTTAAGTTGATCAACAATTATTTTTTTAACCTTTTCAAAGATGGTGCTCTCATCCATTATTACTTCACCTCCTTCCTAATGTAGCTTTTTTATTTAAATAGAAAGACCACCATCCACAGTCAAAACTACACCTGTTATATAATTTGCATCTTCAGAAACTAAAAACTTTACTGCATTTGCTACATCTTGAGGACTTCCAAATCTTCCCAATGGGATTGCTTCTAAAGCTTTTTTCTTCATTTCCTCAGATAAAACCTCTGTCATATCAGTAGTAATAAAACCTGGTGCAACAACATTAACATTAATTCCTCTTGAAGCAACTTCTTTAGCTACAGATTTACTAAAACCAATAATTCCTGCTTTAGCAGCAGAATAATTCGCTTGTCCTATATTTCCTCTTAATCCTATAACAAAGGATATATTTATTATTTTTCCACTTCTTTGTTTTAACATAATTCTAACAGCAGCCTTTGTACAAAGAAACACCCCTTTTAAATTTATATCAAGCACTTGATCCCATTCTTCAGGTTTCATTCTTATAAGTAAGTTATCCCTTGTAACTCCTGCATTGTTAACTAATATATCTAATCTCCCCCATTTTTCAAGTACAAAATTAAACATTTTTTCAACCTCTTCCTCCACACTTACATCAGCCTTAAAAATCTCACCCTCTCCTCCTCCTTTTTTTAACTCTTCTAAAGTTTCCAAAGCTGCACTCTCATTACCTCTATAATTTATAAGAACTTTAGCCCCCTCTCTACCCAAAGTAAGGGCTATTGCTCTCCCAATACCTCTACTACCACCTGTTACTACAGCAACTTTATCCTTTAGCATCATTTCATATCTCCCCCTTTATATTATCTAAATCCTCAGGTTTTTCAAGTCCTAATGTCTTAACATCAGGATTAATCTTTTTAATTAGGCCTTGAAGAACTTTTCCAGGACCTACTTCTATAAAACAGTTAACTCCCATGTTATAAATCATGTAATTAACTGTATCTATCCATCTTACTGAATTGGTAAACTGTTTCAAAAGAATATTTTTAACTTCTTCTTCACCATTAACTACGGATGCTGTAGTACTACTTACAACCCTTAATTTCGGATTGTCAAATTTAAAACCTTCCAACGTTTCTTTAAAGATCTCTTCCGCTTCCTTCATTAAAGGAGAGTGAAAAGGACCACTAACTGACAGGGAGATTACCCTCTTTACTTTTTCCTTCATTTTAGAATACCATATATTAAAAGCATCTCTATTTCCAGAAAGCACTATTTGCCCCGGGGAATTATAATTAGCAGCCCATAAGAATAATTCTTCCCCTTGAAAACCCTTAAGACTTTCCTCTATCTCCTCTAAATTTCCTCCGATTACAGCCCACATACCCCCATCATGTTTTTGAGCTATTTCATTCATAATTTCAGCTCTCTTTTTTACCAATTTAAGTCCACCTTCAAAATCAAAAACTCCAGCAGAATAAAAAGCAGAATACTCCCCTAAACTGTGACCTGCTACACATTTAGGAATAATACCATTATCCTTGAGATAATCTGCTAACATACAACTCACAGAAAAAATTGCTGGTTGAGATACTCTAGTATCTTTAAGAACTTCTTCAGGACCATCTTCTACTCTTTCTACAAAGTTTTTTCCTAGAATTTCCTTGATAACATCAAAATATTTTTCAAATTCTTTTTTACTTAAAAAGCCTGAATACATCCCTATATATTGAGAACCTTGTCCTGGAAATACAAAAGCTATACCCATAAAACCCACCTCAGATAAGTATTTATGCAAGCACTTACTCGATATTTTTCCATCTTAATATAGCAGACCCCCAAGAAAGGCCAGCCCCAAAACCAACTAAAGCTACAATATCTCCGTCCTTAATTCTTTTTTCTCTAATTAACTCTTCTAAAGCCAAGGGAATAGAAGCTGTAGAGGTGTTTCCATATTTTTGAATGTTTATAGCCACCTTGTCTAAAGAAATTCCGAGCCTTTCCGCCCCAGCCTCTATAATTCGTATATTAGCTTGATGAGGTACTAACCAATTCAAATCTTTCGATGATAAACCTGCTTTTAGTAAAGCCTCCTCTGTAACCTCGCCTATAACTCTCACCGAAAATTTAAACACTTCTTTTCCGTTCATCTTTATATAATGGAGCTTATTTTTTATAACCTCCTCAGAACAGGGATTCCTTGCACATCCTCCTGGAATAGCTAATAAATCAGCTCCTGAGCCATCTAAATGGAGACTCCAAGACAATAAACCATAATTTTCTCCTACTTCTTTTAAAACAACAGCTCCCGCTCCGTCTCCAAAAAGAACACATGTGTTTCTATCCTCCCAATCTACAAAGCGAGAAAGAACTTCTGTCCCTACCACTAACACAGTTTTAACATCTCCTGTTTTGATAAATTGTGCACCTGTTATTAATGCCGAAACAAAGCCTGTACAGGCACTTAATAAGTCAAAACCTCCTGCATTCTTTGCTCCTATTTTATCTTGTATTATTGCAGCCATAGAAGGAAAGATCATTTCTAAAGATGCTGAGGTTACAATTATTAAATCAATCTCTTCAGGAGCGATTTTAGCCATTTCTAGTGCTTTTAAAGAAGCTTCTGTACCCAAATCTGAAGGATTTACATTACTATCTGCTATATGTCTTTCTTTTATTCCTGTTCTCGTAGTTATCCATTCGTCGGAAGTATCTACCATTTTCTCCAAATCAAAATTAGTTAAAATACGAGGGGGAACTGCTGTCCCAATTCCTACTATTCCAACACCCATCTTTTAGCTCCTAAAAACTAATTATTCTTCTCCTTTTTCTTTACTCTTTATGGCTAGAACTTCCCTTCCTTCATAATACCCACAAAAAGGACAAATTCTATGAGGTCTAATCATTTTATGACAATGAGAGCATTCCACAAGAGAAACTCCACTAAGCTTATATCTGACCCATCTTCTATCTCTTCGTGTAGTAGAAAGTTTTTTCTTCGGAAGTCCCATTACTTATTTCCCTCCTTTTTCATTCAAAAACTTCATAAGTGGTTCCCATCTGGGATCAATTTTAGCTTTCTTTGAACACTCACATTCTTCTAAGTTTAAATCCTGCCCACAAACAGGACATAACCCTTTACAATCTGGTCGACAAAGGGGTTTTACTGGTATATTTAATCTTATATTATCCTCCACTAATGGATCCAAAAATAAACTTTCTTTTTCCAAAACAAATTTAAAATCCTCTTTAGTTAGTTCAATTATCTCTCCCGGGCCAATGTTTCTTTGTATAGGAATGTCCCAAAGATAAACTTCTTGAATCCTAATATTCAACTCATAAGGAAATTCCTTTAGACATCTACTACATATCAATTTTAGTTTTGTCCTTAACGAACCTTTTACTAAAACTTCTCTTCCTAAATTTACTAGTTTTAGCTTTATATGAACAGGCGTAACAAAGAAAAGATCCTCATATTGAGGAATAAATTCCTCTTCAAAAAAGAGTTCCTTTCCAACTTCAGAATAAAGATCAGCTAGATAGATTTCCATAAAATCACCTTCTTTTATTTTTTACTAATAACCTTAATAGTCTCCCTTGCAATCATTAATTCTTCATTAGTTGGGATAACCCACACTTCAACTTTAGAATCTGGGGTACTTATCTTTAACTCCTCACCTTTAATATTATTCTTTTCTAAATCAATCTTAATACCCATATGTTCTAATCCTTCACAAATCATCCTTCTTTGTATTGGACCTCTCTCTCCAACACCAGCTGTGAATACTAAGACATCAAGTCCACCAAGTATAGCATAATAAGCTCCTATGTATTTCTTTACTCTATAAGCAAAGACCTTCAAGGCAAGAAGGGCCCTTTCATTTCCTTTTTCTGCTGCCTCTTCTACATCTCTAAAGTCACTACTTATTCCAGAAATTCCTAAAACTCCACTTTTTTTATTCAGAATATCATCCATCTCTTGAGGAGAGAGCTTCTCCTTCTCCATCATAAGAATAGGAATAGCTGGATCAATATCTCCACATCTAGTACCCATAACTAATCCCTCTAAAGGAGTATATCCCATGCTAGTATCAATAGATTTTCCATTTTTAATGGCAGTTATACTTGCTCCATTTCCTAAATGGCAAGATATAATCTTTAATTCCTCCACTGGTCTTCCAACAAGCTCTGCAACCCTTCGCGATACATAAAAGTGAGAAGTTCCGTGGAAACCATATTTTCTAATCTTATACTTTTCGTACCATTCATAAGGAAGTGCATAAATATAAGCTTCTTTAGGCATTGTTTGGTGAAAAGAAGTATCAAATACCATTACTTGAGGTGCATTAGGAATCAAGGATAGACATGCGTCAATTCCTTGAATATTATAAGGATTATGTAGGGGTGCTAAATTCTCACACTCTTTAAGTTTCGAATAAGTCTCTTGAGTCACTAATGTAGCCTCAAAAAAGGTTTCTCCTCCATGGACCACTCTATGTCCCACTGCCTCAATCTCGTTAAGAGACTCCAATACTCCCTCATTTTTATCGACTAATAACTTAAATATCTCCTCAATTGCCTTTCTATGAGTTGGCAAAGAAACTTCAAAAACCTTTTTGGATTCAGAACCTTTTTGATAAACTATCCTCGAATTATCCAAGCCAATTCTTTCAGCTAGCCCCTTTGCTAATACTCTCTCATCTTTCATATCAAAAACTTGATATTTAACTGAAGAACTTCCACAATTTAGAACAAGTACCTTCATAGCTACCTCCTTTTCTTCTTTGAAAAATTCTCAGCTAATTATACTATGCCAAGGGTTATTTCACAAGATTTAAAAAGATTTTTAATAATTT